>JACQOB010000133.1 GCA_016202745.1 Candidatus Aenigmatarchaeota archaeon
GCGTTGAGCAGGCTAAAATCGCCAATCCGGATGACCATGTGGGGGCGTGCGGCTGCATAGACGGTGCAGACTTCGACACCCAGGCTGATGCGGCCAAGAGATGCTGCGGGGACGACAAGGCTGACTGCGGGATGACCTCAAAAGGATCCTTATGTGCAGTAGATGAGAATTTCCGCAACGCGCGGTGGAGCCTTCCTTCAGCAGGCAATGTCGTCTCCGTTGGCTGCCAGAATACCGAATACCTCTCAGACGGCACCACATGGATTCCGTGCGGATCTGCATTGTCCACACGCATTGTTAAGGGGCATGAGTATCTCTGCAGCAATGGGGCATACTCCGAATGCGCCGGCTCTGAAGCAAGTAAGGCGCAGAATGGAGGGAAGTGCCTCCACACTGGGGACTCGGTCAGTGCGTCCTCCCAAACAAGGTATTGCCTCTCAACAAAGAAATTCTCCATTGATTTGGACAATACAGACAAGTTGAACTGTGAGAGCGGCAAGAACCCGGATGGCACCCCAGGAAACTTCAAGTGGACAGGAACCAAGTGCTGCAGCGAGGCGGACGACTCTCATGAGTTCTACAATGACCAGACAGGGGGCTGCTGGGATTCAAAGCCGGTGATAAGTGTCAACTTCATCTCCGGCTCAAATGATGTCGTGAACTATCAGGGCAAATTCTACGGATGCGCAGTGTCCCAAAGCAACTACAACACAGAAAATAATGCCTATTTCTCCTATACTGACAAGCATACAGGACAGCAGCTCCTTACTGACGCCCCATACTGCGCACAGGACCCAACAAAAACTTACTACTGCTCATTCAGGGAGAAATGGCTGGCGACAGGCGGGCAAGACAGATCATCCCTCCAGAAAGCACCCATTACAGTCCAAAACACACAAACCACTTCCCAGTCTGAATGCTGCGCTCCTTCCCAATGCTGGGATGGGCAATCCTGTGCCGGCGATCAGTCCTCTGACGCAACAGGCGAAAATGCATTACCTAATCTAAGGTGCACCAACGGGAGCTGGCAGAATGCGGTGATGAAACCTTCCCTTGGCGGAGACAGCCAGGGATTTTGTCCGCAGCCATCACAATGCCTTGTTAACCCGAACGGAGAATCAGCAGACAATGGAAATCCTTCCGGGAACCCACAATGCATTTCGCAGGACCAATTCATCAGGGATGATTTCTGCGCTTCCGGCAACTGGTCGACGAGGACAACACAGATCGCGCTTCAGATGCTTGCCGCCAGGGGACAGGGGGACTTCACCTTATTCTGTGACAAGACTGAAAACACCCTAAACATGCTCGATTATCTCACCCCATCGGGAAAACAGGCCTCCCTCTATTTTGGCGACAACGCAAACAATGTCTGCGTCCTGCAGCAAGGAAGCAGTATCGCAATGGGGGCAAGTTTCAATGCCCCATTTACTGACGCAGCAGCATTCGACCTCTTTGGCGTGCAAGGCTGCCCAGGAGCGCAGCAGCAGGACAGCCAATACCACAAATGCGATGCAGCAGGAAACTTATGGTATAACAAGAAGCTGGAGTCCATCATCTACAGCAAGACTCCCCTCAGCCTGGAGCAGCCGAGCCCCTCCTTATTTGTTTCACTCTTCATCAATCCCCTTTCCAATCTCATCAGCACCCTGAAGCAGAAGCTTATCAACCCCTTATTTCCCATCTCGAATTTTGAAGGGAAAATCACCAAGTTTCAGCGCCTTTACATCGCGGAGAAGGGCAGCAAGAGCATATTCGGTGTGCTGCAGGGAAACCAGGCGACCATAAAGTACACCAACTTTAATGATCTCAATATCTGCGACTTCACGAAGGCGTACACTCAGCGAATAGGGGGATCAAATGCAGGCATCGAGTGCGCGAAGTCCGGGCAGACATACAATCTACTGCTTCAGGGAAGCCAGCTCACCACATTCCAGCCGGAGCAGGCATGGCCTGACCTCACATCAAAAATTCGCATATCCTAAATATGGCACGTTCGCAAGTCACCATTGCCGTCATCCTCGGGATTGCGGTCCTGCTCATCGTCTCCATCACCCTTTTCATTGTGAAGTCGGCAGAGACAAAACAAACAGTGCAAGAAACAATAAAAACCCAGACGACAGCATCAGAGGTGAAGCCAATCATCCAGCACATTACCGCATGCCTTGAATCCACCTCTTCAGCAGCCCTTGAGCTGCTCGGGCTGCAGGGAGGGTACATCTTCCAGGAGCAGGGCGGAATATTCCCCAATCCAATGGAGCGCGATGCAGGAGCGTTCTTTGTGCCGTTCCAGGGACGGAAAGTGAACTATGGCATCTCTTATCAGAAAGTATCCCTTCCAGACTACCCTTCGCGCTCCTCCCCTTACGGCCCCAATCCAGAGGCTGCATCAACGTCAGGCATCGTGACTTTCCCCCCACTCAATGGATCAAGTTTTTCCTTTGCCTACCAGATCGAGCAGTATGCGGTGTCATCCATCGATCAGTGCATAGACTATGAATTCTTCGGAAAGCAGGGGTACTCATTCACCAAAGGGGAGAAATATGTTCATGCAGCACTTGGACAAGAGAGAATAGATGTAACCCTCTTTTATCCACTCACCATCATTAATAATATCACCAACGAGCAGCTCTCGATTGATACTTTTCAGACCACCAAGAGTGTGCGCCTTTCCACAATTCACGCAGTACTCTCATCCCTGCTGAACAGCGACGTCAACAGTTTCACTTTCAACCCCTCAACAGTTCAACTACCGGAAGGAATATCGCTCAACATTCTGCCTGATGCCTACAATCACGATGATATCCTCCTGCTTAGGGATTCCCGCTCCACCCTTGCCGGGAAGTCTTATGATATCAGGGCAGCACGCCACAACCGAAATCCAGCTCTCCGCTATTTGATTCCCAATCCACGATGGAGCTATCTCGCACCAGGAGCACTCAATTTCTCCCAAAATGCGAACATCACCTCGGGCCTCCTCACAATATATCTTGGGCAGCCATTGGCAGACGACCCTGATGAGGATGCAATTACATATAATTTCACTGTTGAAAGCAGGGCAGGCAATCCACCGCTCCCACAGTCCCTCACCACCCCAGATATGAAGGTACGCATCACGGCATCAGACGGAGAAAAGGAGGATTACCAAACGATCACCATTATTAGGAACCCTGAGGATTCCTAATCCCACATCATCACTGCAGCCATGAAAGCACACCACTTTTTGGAAACGGCAATCACCATCATCCTGCTCATAGCACTATCTGCGCCCATCTCACTCGCCCAGGTTTCCGGATGCTGCTCCAATCCAGGAGCAGGAATATTCACCTGCAACACCCAATCCCTCGTTGCGAGAGACACCCAATGCTGCCCAAAGCCGGAGTCAGCGAATCCTTCTTTCTACAAATCAGCGCAGTTCCCCTCATATCCACAAAATGCCCAGGACTGTGCAGCCAATTTTTTCAGGGAGAATGCTGCCTGTGATGCCGTTGACGCGTGCAGAACAGGATGCTGCTGCGACCCTTCAGGGCCATCCACCAAAACAAAGTCATTATGCACGGACGCGGGAGCGGCATTCTTTGACAAGCCCTGCAGCCAGGTGTCATGCCAGGTGCCACAATGCAATGACGGCATCGATAACGACAATAACGGCTGCGCCGACAGCGCGGACACAGGATGTGTTTCCCCGGCAGATGCCAGGGAGGAAAACGGCATCTGTTCTGGCCAGGGGCAGAGCTGCAATGATCCCGCATATGTGCCTGCCCTCGGAACACTTTCTGCCGTTCCGGTCAAGGGCAAGAAACAAATATTCCTGAGCTGGCATGATGAGTGCGGCCAGAACGCGCTTTCCTACGACATCTTCCGCTGCAAGGGCCAGGGGTGCACCACCTTCACCCGCATAGGAAGCTCATCGACAACAGCATTCCTCGATTCTTCAGAAGCCCTGCTTTTTGACTCGACATACACCTATATGGTCAAATCGCACTACAGCGTGCAGTCGGCCACCCCCTCTGCGCAGAAATCAGCAACACTTGGGAATATTGAATGCCTCGGAAAACCAACCTTCGACAAGTTCTGTGTTCAGCCGTCAACGTATCTCACCATGAAGGATTACTTCATCATCAACTTCCCGCTCAATTTCTCTTCTGCCAATTTCATAAACCAGGTGAGGGAAAAGTTCTCCTCAAAACTCAATAAGGCATATTCCTGCGACCAGGCAAACATCCTCCAACCCGCCGGAGTGTCGTGCACATCAGAGGAAGCGTGCATCATCAAGGGCGGAGCCCCGGTGTGCATCCCAAGAGACAACTGCCAGCAGGATTCCTTCAACGCATTCCAGCTTTTTAGCTCGCAGGGAACATGTGAGCAGGGAAAATACTGTTTTTATGATTCTTCCCCCACACCAGTCGATGCATGCCGTTCCTGCGTGCCGGAGATGTCCTGCTATGACTACAAATCCCAAGGAGCATGCACAAGGGACAACTGCGGCGTGAGCAACTGCCAATGGAACGCGCTCTCCATAGAGCTAGGCGTCGGCGCCTGCATCTCCACCCAGGAGAACAACTGCGCATGGTGCGACAAGCCAGGGACAGAGGGCATGGAGACCAACAAAGCGCACAACACTGTGTATGAAGCATGCACCAATGAGAAGGCAAACAAGCTCTCCACCCCATCTGCGCAGTGCATATTCACCGGGACATCCGCCAAAACATGCGATACTGTCATCTGCACAGACATCTCCTCGGTGAACTGCCCTTCCTCTCCTGTTCAGCTCACTGACGGCAACATCCTCACCCAGCGCGGCAGCCAATGCGGCGCCAACATGTGCCGTATCCTGGGAGGAAAATGCAAAAAGGATGCTGACGCTGACGGGGGTGCGGATTGCTCAACTTCCGCATGCGAGACAGACATCTTCCCACCCGACACCACTATAGTGCCTATGCTCTCCAATGGGAGTTTGAGCCAGCTGCGCATTGACATTATTGACAAGACCAGTGCCAACGGGGCCTTAGCGCTCCGTACAGCATCCGATTATGAGACCTTTCTCTGCACTGGCAGCTGCCCCCCGAACCATCCCTTTTCAACAATCACCCAATCCCAGACACTCCTTTACTCCAACCGCAAGCTGTTTGACAGGAACACGCTGCAAAACATCATGAACCTCACTACCGGGGAGAACATCCTCACCTACTACTCCCGCGATCCATCAAAGAATCTGGGAAAAGTCAAGTCCATTAACTTCACCGCACCAAGTTCCTCGACGGGACCGGTCATCGGCAATCTTACCATCCCAGGAGCGGCGGAACACCTGGACACCATCTATACTGGAAGCATCTCTGAGGCCACCGTGAGATTCCTCGAGCCGGCAATCATGACATTTGCCCAACTCAAGAACCCATCAGGGGGAGACCGCTTCACCCCATCATTCAGCACATTGGAACAGGCAACAACCCAGATTCTCTTCTCCTCAGGTGTTCCTGACGGGGAGTATCTCCTTGAGATCAACGCAAAAAACGCAGAAGGTGTGTTCATTAGCCCTTCTTTCTCGAAGCATATTATTATCGACAGCAAGCC
>JACQOB010000130.1 GCA_016202745.1 Candidatus Aenigmatarchaeota archaeon
AAGTGTAGTAATCAATTCTTTCAGAGTGCGGAATGTTGGCCATTGGGTACCCATTTCTGCTAAGCATAAAGTTAATTATCAATCTGCCTGTTCTCCCATTCCCATCAACAAAAGGATGGATGGCCTCGAAACCGGCATGGAAGTAAGCAGCGGTAATCAAGGGATGAAGCTTATCCTTATTCCTGGCAAGCCATAGCAACAACCTTCTCATTTCTTTTGGAACATCAGAGGGATTTGGAGGAGTGAAACCCGCCCCCCTGATGTAAACCTGAAGCGTTCTATACTTTCCAATCTGATTCTCCAAGTCAGACCTCAACGTATTTGTGACCAGTATTTTTTGCAGTTCGCATATGAATTTTTTGTTAACTTCATCCTTATATTTTAGCATATAATCGAAGGCTTTCTTATGGTTTATTGCCTCACTTATTTCCCTGGGGCTCTTTCCTTTTGGCGTAACATTGTCGAAAATAACAGCAGAAGTTTCTTGCAGGCTGAGAGTATTGCCCTCTATTGCATTAGAATCATAAGTAAACCTTGCAAGAAACCTCTCATACCTATTCTGCCATGTTCCCTTTGGCAGTGCCTCATGCCGGTTTTTTATTAATTCCAATTTCTTGCTCTGCTCGGCTGAAAGAAGGGTGTTAAGAGATGCATCAAGTTCCTTATCAGCTTCCCGGGCAAGCTTTAAAAGCAGATTATCCGGCAGGTTTGGCCCGAGGTATTTCCTTTTTTTCCTCACCATACCCCTCTCTCTGAAAGATTTAACTCTGTAATAATATTTGTTATCCCCCTTTTTCTGGATTTCAGTATACGCCATTAATATTCTTATGTCTACGATATTTATAAATTTTGTGTAAAGTAGACATATTAAAAAGCTGAGAACCCCAACTGTTAACAATTTGTTTACAGTTGAAAATGCCATCTGAAGATGGCAAAACGAGAGTTACTGACTGTACAAACGCTAAATATAGAGAACTGCGCAGGATATGTGACTGATGTGCGCAGTTCTAACCTGGTAAACTGCGCGTTAAAGCATCACATAAGCCACGCAGTTTACCATATCATAATTTGTGGACACGATATTGAATTACAGGGAAATCCTCATTTTTAACAAAAACGTTCAGTGCCCGCCCGGGGCTACTTGGCCCAGTAGTAGAGCCGGACAAACGTGGGAATGTAATGGGTTCCGTTCCCTGCTATGAACACCGAGTCCGCGAACACGTTCTTTCTGGAAGGCAGCGAGACCTTCTCCGAAGGCTGTGAGGAAACGTTGAACGCGAATTCGATATAGGTTGGAAGCTGGGCGGCGAACGTGCTGTTGAGGCAGCTGCTGTTCCGCTCAAGGGCGCAGCGCCGGAACTCCCCATCGGGCTCAAGGTTTTTGAGGATGCGGAAGTCCTCCCCCTGGTGCCCGGAGGTCCTGCCCGTGGGGGCTGCAAAGCTGACCACGACCAGGGTGATGGCTATGGCAAGCAGCACCTCTGCGGTCCGAAGGATTCCCTGGGTTGCTCGGTGCATGTTACCAGACCCGTATGCTGAGAACGCGGGGAGTCAGGTTCCCGTAGCGGTCCAGCAGCTGTATCCTGGCCTCTTTTGAGTACACATCGGTGGCTCCTGCGGAGACCGGGACAAACCAGTGCTCCCTTGTCCCGTTGGGCCACCCCACGTAAAAGGCGAAGTCCCTCTCAGAGGGGAAGCCGAACCGGCTTCTCAGCTGGGAGTAGCCGGTCTGGTTGAGGGCGAGGATTCTGTCAAGGGAGACGCCGCTCAGGTTCATCGTGGTGCCCTGCACAGTTGCGTAGGGCGCAAGGTAGGGAGTGATGTTCTGGAACCCCCCGGGATGAAGCAGCATCCGGTAGACCGTCTTGTTGATGGAGGAGAAGGTAATCCGGACCTCCACCCCGCCTGAGCGGTTGGCGCAGAGGGACACCGTGCTGTTGGGGGTGAAGAACGCAACGCCGTCGAAGCTGTCGTAAAGGTCAAGGAATCCTGTTTCAATGGAACTGCAGCTTGAGTTGGTGGCGTTGATGAGCCCGCTTCCGGAGAGCGTGTAATAGTTGGTGTAGTTTGCGGTCACGAAGGTCAGGGTCAGGTTAACCGTTTGCGTGGACTGGACAGCCGCGTACAGGAGGGCATTGTACGAAAAGAGGTAGGTGGAATGGTTGAAGAGCGGGGTGACGGCCTTGTACTTCACGACAGCGGAAGTGGAGTTGTAGAAGGTGGAGTTGACAGGGACGCGCTCTCCAAGGATGGAGAGGTTGAAGCCGGAAACCGCGTTCCTGCCGTTGTGCTTCACGATTTCAGGAATGGAGTCGCGCAGGCGGAGGGTGAATGCCTTCGAGTTGACCGTAGCCTCAGTGGAAGTGGAGGCTATGTCCGGAGTGATGTTGGCGGCAGAGTACCTCTCGGACGAGTGCACCGCCTGGAAAAGTGAAGTCCCGTTCTGGAGCGGGGCAACGAAAAACAGGGTGCCATCGTCCAGGAAAAAACTCAGGTTTCCGAGGTATGTGTTCTGCGGCTGCCAGTCCGAAGAGAACTCTGCGGCGATAGCCGCGTTTCCGTCTGTAATGTTTGAGCGCACGAAGAGGGGAAGGACGGAAAGGCTCCACGTGTAGTTTTCCTCCAGCCCCTTCTCCACCAGCCGGAGGAGGGATTCCCCGTCCTCCTGGGGGACCATGAGGGGGCGCACGAGCAGGAAGAACCACGCGAGATACAGTAGAAATATTCCGAGGCTGATAGCCCAGTCAAGCTGGGTTACCCCTCTCCTCCTTTTCCAGGGCATGGGCCTACCGGGGGAGAGGTCTTTTAAAAAGTTGTGGCAGCCTGCTCACAGCTCGTTGATGGTCGCCAGCCCCACTCTTGTCTCAGCGGGCTTTATCTTGCTGTCCATGGCCACGATTATCTTTACATTGGCTTTCTCAGCGTCCCGCAGAATGTCCCTGTCCACAACCCCGTCAAACACGATGGCATAGACCGAGGTAAGGCTTTGCAGGGTTGTCTGGAGCTCGCTGACCGGAACTTTTCCGAGGATGCTGAGCCCCTCGTCCAGGATATAGGCGCCGCGTGTCCCGATGAGATCCTCTGCCATTCCGCGGAACATGGTGCGCTGCTCAGGGAGGAGAACGCGCTCCTCAGGCATTCTCCGCTCCTCAGGCATTCTCTTGGGAAGGCGGCGGCTGTCGTCCCGGATTTCCCGCGTCTCCCTCTCCCGCTGGTTCCGCGCATCGCGCGGATGTTCCCGTTCCCTCTGCTCGCGTGCGTCCCGCATCTCCCTCTCTCTTCCTGGTTTGTGCTCCCTGTCCGAGGGCTTTATGTCTGGCTTCACCTGCTCGACTGACACGCGGCTTCTAAGCGCCTTGTGTATCTCTTTCTTGGTTATCTCTTCCACTTCTTTCCCGTCAGGGGCGCGGGTGACGTAGTCGATGTCAGCAATCGAGGTTATCTCCTTGAGGATGAGGTCCCCTCCTCTGTCTCCGTCCACGAAGACCGTTACGACCTTCCGCTTGGAGAGCTCGATGACAGTTTCAGGCACCGAGGTTCCGTTCAGAGCAATCGCGTTCTTTATCCCGTGCTTGAGAAGGTTGAGCACGTCCGCGCGACCCTCGACAACGAGGACCTCGTCGCTTTCGTCTATAGCAGGCCCTGCAGGGAGCCGGTCCCTCCCGTACTCCTGTATTTCCATCACCCGGACCGAGTACATGACCTCGTCCGCCAGCTCCTGGGAGTCGGGCATGACATTCTCCATCATCTGCTTCAGGAGCTCCTTTGCCCTCTCCACAACGAAGCTCCTCTTGGACACGCGCACGTCCTCTATGTGGGTTACCTTAAGCCGGGCGGTGCAGGGCCCTATGCGCTGGATGATTTCGAGGGCAGCCGCGATGATGGACGTCTCAGCCTTGTCCAATGAGGAGGGGATGACAATGCTTCCGGAGGTCTTGCCGGAGCTGACATCGGTGTTGACCTCTATCCGTCCTACCCTCCCTGAGCGCTGCAGTTCCCTGAGTTCCAGGTCCGCGCCCAGAAGCCCCTCAGTTTGGCCGAAAATCGCTCCGATGACATCCGGCCTGTCCACCACGCCGTCAATGAATATGGAAGCGTGGATTATGTACTTAGCTGCTACTGGACTTATCTTTCCCATGGTGCACCACCTACTCAGTTGTTTAGTTGCAGAACAAGCTTACGCTAACACCAACCTTGCCCGTAGTGCGACGAACGTGATCATGATGCGGTAAGCCTGCCCGTATGTGTACTCTCATTTTATATTATTATACTTTCAATGTACAGTGTTTGCCAGGCCGCGCCTGGATAGCCTCTGTCTTAGGCGGGGTAGCCCTGCCTTTGCACAAGGATAATGTTGCCCGCAACACTAACCCCCTGCCTCATGGCTTGGCTTTGCCGTTAGCTTCGCAGGGTACTCTCGTGACGGGCAGAGGAAGCAAGTTCGCTGAATATAAAAATGTTTGGATTGCCCCTATAATAATAGGCGGCCGGCTTTCAGAGGAAGCGAAAACAGCCCTCTTCCGCAAAATTAGAAAAGTTTATATAGTAGGTAGTAAAAAGAACTGTACGTTTTTTGCAATAAAAGGTGTCTTACGTTGAAGAAAGGGCAAGCGGCACTGGAATTCTTAATGACCTACGGATGGGCCATACTCGTCGTGCTCATCGTCATAGGAGCCCTCGCCTACTTCGGAGTCTTCAACCCCACCAACCTC
>JACQOB010000131.1 GCA_016202745.1 Candidatus Aenigmatarchaeota archaeon
GACACAAAACCACCCCATTATATTATTGGTTGAGGTGGTATATAAAAGTTCAATTACTTTGGAGATGTACTATTAGTGGCCATCGCTCTGGCAATATATATTTTTTCTCCTATTGACATGTGATTAAGGTAAGCTCCAATAGCAGTATCCTGTATTGAACCAATTCGTGTCATGAGTTTAGTTGGCGGTAAGTTATTTAAGCATATGCATATTATTAATATGGCCCTCACACCCTCAATGTACAACAGACTGAAGAAAGGTGACAAGGCTCCGGATTTCTCACTGAGGGGAATAGACGGAAAAACATATTCTCTGAAAAACTTTCATGGAAAGAAAGCCGTGCTTGTCGTCTTCATGTGCAACCACTGCCCTTATGTCAAGCATAAGATAGGGACAATTGTCTCACTCCATAAGGAATTCAGGGACAAGGATGTGGCTGTAATAGGCATCAATTCAAATGACCCATTAGAATACCCTGAAGATAATCTTGATGGAATGAGGAAATTTTCCAAAGAAAGGAATATAACATTCCCCTATCTTGTAGACGAAACGCAGGAAACAGCAAAAGCTTATGGCGCCACCTGCACGCCGGATCCCTTCCTTCTTGATTCCAGCCTGAGGCTGGCGTACCACGGCAGGTTTGACGATGCCCTTGAGCCAGGGACAACAGCAAAAACACAGGAAATGAAAGAGGCAATCCAGCAGCTGCTTTCAGGTAAACAGGTAACAATCCAGGAAAGGCCCTCGCTGGGGTGCAATATAAAATGGAAGGCGTAACCGGGCCACTTTAGGTTGCTGGCTTGGCCCAATTGGCGGAGATGTCCGACTTGCGGCAGTTGTCTGGCTTGCATCAATTGGAGCAAGCCAGCAGTGTAAGTTGTCTGGCTTGCATCAATTGGAGCAAGCCAGCAGTGTAAGTTGTCTGGCTTGCATCTTTTGATTAAACTTTTTTCTTGGAAAAAAAGTTTAGGCCGCAAGGACCCCGTCTACGCTCAGGAGGTCATATTTCTCTATGCCCGGTTCCTTGCCCGTTATCAGGTCTGCCGCGGCGCGGCACCTCTTGCCTATCTGCCTGATTGTAAGTTCGGAAAGAGTTGGCGGTACCCCTGCGCCCCTGTAGCCGGCCTGCAGGAGATACTGGCGGAGGAATTCCTTGTCGCAGGCATGGCCTTCCTGCTTCTGGCCGCGGCGGTAGAACCCGGCTGCCCAGATCCTTGCCGAATCATGGGTGGGTGGTTCGTCTCCCTGCCGCAACTCGCGCATGCCCCTCTTCATGGCAAACCCGAACTCCATCTTGGCGTCAGGGATTATCAGGCCCCTCTTCCTGGCGTGATCTTCATAAAACGTATACAGCCTCAGGCTGGCGTCTATGGCCTCCTGCGGCAGGCCCATAGCCATTGCCTGTTTAGCCGTAATCGGCTCGTCATGCCCCCTGCTGGCCTTGGTCGTCGGGGTGAATATGGGCTCCGGCAGTTTGTCAGCCATCTGCAGGCCCTCGGGCAGCGTCAGGCCGTATATTGTCCTGGTGCCGCTCTCGTATTCGCGCCACAGGGAGCCGTACAAATAGCCGCGCACTATGCACTCAACAGGGATTATGTCCAGCTTTTCAACATCCAGCGTCCTTTCATCATGCCTGCCAAGGAGGTGGTTGGGAATGATGTCCCCTGTCAGGTTGAACCAGTATTCGCTCAAGTCAGTCAGGGCCACGCCCTTCCCTTCTATCCTCTGGGGCAGCACGGCATCGAATGCGGAAATCCTGTCAGTCGACTGCATCTTGAAGTGGCTGCCGGCATCATACATGTCCCTCACCTTGCCGCTGCGCATGAACGTGTAAGGAAGCGGGATTTCGGCGCCCTGCAATTCAGCGTCATCAACCATTATCTGTCCGGCCCTCCTCTCTGCGGCAGCGATATTTTCCTCAGTCTTTGAAAAATAGGTTTCCCCGAAGGCCAGGTCAACATATGCCGCTACGTCCTGCGGGGTTATGGCAAAACCGTACACCTTTGCGCCTGAAGGCAGCGCGGTGGAGCAAAATTCCTTCATGTCCAGCCAGCTATATCTATGATCTGTTGGGTTCGGGTTTGCCGCATCTGGGAACACATCCGGCGGCGCGGCTATTACTTGGCCAGGGAACATTGAGGCAACGCTCCCCGAAAGGGCGTCAGACTTTCCCGCTATTGTCACGAACAAAGTGGAGACCTTGCCATCACTGTATTGGGAAAGGACATTTTGCAAATGGCCGGGGGACTTGTGCGCCGAAGCTATCCTTTTGATTACAGGATAGCCAGACTTGCCCAGCGCATCAGCTATCCTGTCAGCATAGGGAAGATCGCCCTTAGAACCCATTATGAGCACGACTTGCCTGTCCATTTCTTAGCTGTAGGGATATAAGTTTTAAATAGGCTGGCATGTCCGGCTTTTTCCACTCTGGGCAGGCCGGAAGCAGAATTCACATTTTTATACCACCCTCGGCTAAATATATTACAGGAGGGTTTTCATGAACAAGGATGACTGCTCAGGAAGATGCATCATCGGCGGCATTGTGGCCATAATCTTCGGCGCCCTGTTCCTAATGACGCTTGTGTACGGCTTCCTGCTTCAGCAAAGAGGCGGCGGCCTGGCGAGCGTGTACGGCGTATATGTAGGCTCCCTGATATTCCTGGGGATCGCGAAGTGGGCAATGTGGTACAGCAAGGGATGCAAGCACTGCATGGTCGCATACGCGGGAATGGCCAAGGGTATGCACAGGGAAGAGCCCGAAGAGAAGCCCAAGTCCGCCAGAAGAAGGAGATAGGAAGGCCTTTTTTATTTTTCTTTTCATCTCCACCCTATCTATTCTATTTTATACCTGCCGGCAAGCTCAGTCCTGCCGCTTTCATATGCCCTGAAGACCTCGACTGAATCGCCGGCAACAAACCTTACTATTTCTTCATTATCCTTGACATATGGCGCATAATCAAGGTCAAAATCCAGCAGGCCGACTATCCTGCTGCCACCCCTGGTTATGCGCACGGCATAGCCGAAATGGCCTTTGCTGTCCCGATCGGCGCCGTCTTTGGTGTGGTATCTCATGGAGAAGTGGGCGTCCACATCCCTTGTTTTGAGCGCCCGGATGTCCACATCCTTGGTCCTGGATTTTCTTTCCTTCATTATAGGCCGTTGATTCGCATATATTTATTCGCATCGAAGATTAGGCTATGGCACTCGAGTTCGGCGTGCTGTTCGCCCTGGGCGCGCTGGTCTTCTGGGGCTTCGGGGATTTCCTGATACAAAGGTCCACAAGAAGGCTGGGCGACTGGGAGACGCTGCTTGCGATTGGCATTCTTGGTTCCGTTGTCCTCATGCCGTTTGTCTATAGCGACATAACTGCATTAGTCGCATCTCTTGATACTGGGCTGTTGGTGCTTTCCACAGGTGTTATAATAATCTTTATAGCATCCATGCTTGACTTCGAGGCGCTGAAGAAGGGGAAGATATCAGTTGTTGAGCCGCTGCTGACGCTTGAGATACCCATCAGCGCGCTTCTGGCTGCGGGGTTGCTAAGCGAAACAATTGGCCTTCCGGAGGTGCTACTAATCCTGACGCTGGTTGCAGGATTGCTTCTTGTTTCTCTGAAGCGCCACCATTTTTCAAGGAGAATCTGGATTGAAAAAGGCGCATTCTTGGGACTGGCAGGAGCGCTTTTCATGGGCATGTCAAATTTCATTGTTGGTTTTGCATCAAGGATAACAAACCCCCTTGTCGCCATTTGGTTCATCTGGATGTTGTGCACCGTTCTCTCCCTGCTATATCTTTCAGCCTCTAAAAAGATGCGCAGGGTTGGGGCAGATTTCATGAAAAGCAAAAAACTGCTCTTAATAACAGGCGCCCTTGACACAGCCGCATGGGTATCATTCGCATTTGCGGCTACGCTGATGCCGATCGCAATCGCCGTGGCCCTGTCAGAAAGCTACATAGCCCTGGCGGCGCTGCTGGGCCTGTTGATAAGCAAGGAGAAGCTGCTGGCCCACCAGAAGGCGGGGCTTGTGGTGGCTTTGGGCAGCGCGATAGTGCTGGCAGCAATAGTTTAAGTAAGGATTTGCTTTATTACAGTATGAAAATGCAGGTTCCCGTCTTCAGGCAGGGCAGGAAGGCCTGCGGCCCTGCCGCATTGAGGATGGTGCTTGCTTATTACGGGGAAAGGGTGACTGAAAAGGCCATAATAAATGCCATAGGCGGCGTGAAAAGCTATGGCGCAAGAACAATAGCGCTTGCCGAGTTTGCCAGGAAAATGGGATTCAAGACAGAGTGCCTTTCGTATAACAAGAAAATGGCAAAAGGCATGGCCAAAATCAGGAAACCCTCCAAGGCTGACATACTCAAGCATCTCAGGAAAAACATTCCAGATTTCATTGTAATCACCGGGTACAAGGACGGGTATTTTTTCTATAACGACCCGGATGACGGAAAAAGGAAAAGGATAAAAGAAAACGACCTGCTTTTCGCATGGCACTCCAATGTGCTTGATTCAAGCGCGTATCTGCTGGCAGCCTGGAAATGACATGCAGGGGAATAATCACCCCACAAAACCCGGCCTCTGCGTAAGGAACATGGGCAGCGAAAGCGGCTTGAAGGGGAAGCCGCTGGTCTGCTCAATTATAACCTTGACCAGCTCTGGCGATGACATGCTTATTACGCTCCCTGTCTGCCTGACCCTTACGGCCAGCTTCCCGGACTCCATTTCCTTCTCGCCCACCACTACAATGTAAGGTATCCACTCCACCTCGGCGTCCCTTATCTTCCTGCCTATGGACTCCACCCTGTCGTCAATGTCCACCCTGATGCTGTTCGCCACCAGCTCGTGTGCCATGTCACCGCAGTATTTTACCAGGGAATCATTCACCGGGCAAAGCCTAATCTGGACAGGGGAAAGCCACAGCGGGAAGACCGGGTTCCGAGTGCCTGCCGGCGATGTTATCGCCGGACCTGCCCGCTGTTCTTTGTGTGCCTTCTCCAGCAGCGCATAAATCACCCTTTCTATCGCCCCGGAGGGTGAGCAGTGGAGTATCATCGGGTGCTTCCTGGTGTTGTCCTTGCCGGTGTACTGCATCCCGTACCTCTGCGCGTTCTCGTGGTCTATCTGCACAGTGGATAAGGCCGCGGCCTTGTCAATCGCGTCCACGAAGTTGAACTCGAATTTCGGGTCGAAATAGGCGAACCTGAAGTTCCACCTCTCTATCAGCACGGGCTTGTCCACAAGCCTGGCAAGGCCTACCACCATGTCCTTGTTCCCGTCCCAGAATTCCCTGGTGAACCGTATCGCCGTCTCATAATCACCTGTCCCAAAGCCAATGTCATTCAGGCACCTCATGCAGAGCCTGAACTGCTTCCCGAACTCCTCCTTAGCCATATCCATGTCAGCGCACAGGGTGTGCATATCGGGCATGGTGAATGACCGCAGCCTCCTCAGGCCGGTTAATTCTCCCGCTTTTTCCAGCCTAAAGGAATACCTTGTCAGCTCGTATATCTTCATTGGAAGATTCCTGTAGGAGATATTGGAATTGGCCGCCATCAGGAACTGGCCGAAGCAGGCCGCAAAGCGGAGGAAGAACTTCTTCTTTGCCGACTGGAGTATGTACTGCCTTGCCGGGAACCTGTTCAGGTAATCCTTCAGGGCAGGGTGCTCGTAATCATACATTATAGGCGTCTCCACCTCCATGCCGCCGTATTCAACCACCCTCTGCGTCACCCACGTCTCCAGCAGGGATTTCATCAGCCTGCCCTTGGGGTAGAACCTGAAATTCCCGGGGTCGCTCCCCGGCTCGTAATCAACCAGCTCCAGCCTCCTCATCAGCTTCACATGGGGCGGCTCCTCCCTTATCTCTCTTGACTTGGCCATCTCGTAATGGGCGAACTTTTCCAGGTTGCGGTACGGGCCGAAGCCATAGCCCTCCACCTTGCCGCCCTTGACTTCGACAGGGTGCAGCTTCCCTGAAGGCTCAAGGATGAACCATTCTGATATGACCTTTTCCTCCTGCTTTATGGCCTCAGAAACATCATCGCCTTCCTTCACTCCTTCTGCAGTTATTATCCTGGACAATTCAGACAATGGATGGCCCTTGGCTTTTAAATTGAACGACTTGTACCAGCCGAACGGCGCGCGATGGACAGGCACCCCCTCCTTCTTCAGGAGGCTTTCCATCTCTTTCAACACATTTAATGCAACATCCGGTTTGGATAAATCAGAAGAGAGATGGGCATAAGGGTAGATGACTATGGACTTGGCTTTCACTTCCCTGAAAACATCAATTACCTCTTTCACTGTCTTTTTGGCAACAGCAGAAGGATTGTTTTCATCTCCCTTCTCCACAGAAGCCAGGACAACCAAAGCCTCTTCAACCTTAACGGCCTTCTTTTCCACGTCTTCCGCGGCCTTGATGGCCTTCTTCTCCGGCTTCCACTCTATGAAATCGGCATGTATAAGGAGGATTTTCATACAAAGGTCACACTATCTCTTATTATTGGCATATTTTATATATAGCAGGCAATATTGATAGGATATGGTATACCTGCCGGCGATGGGGTGCCTACCGACGATGTTATCGTCGGGCTTGTCGTCGCCGGACATGTAGTAGCCCTGTCGTCTAGTGGTCAAACAGTTTCCGGCCTTGGCCAATTGGACAAAGCCGGCCTGTGACTATGGATACTAGGCTCTGGACCTGGTGACGGCGGTTCGAAATCACCACTTTTTCAAAAAGTGGTGGGTCAAAAGGGAGGCTATCTCACTCGCTGCGCTCGTTCGATTACGCCTTCCCTAAGACTTACCAGAAAATGAAAAAGTGATGACAATAATCCGCCCGGGGCTATTTTATTTTTTATTATTTTAGCTCAATAAATCTGCCCTCTTTAGCTATCTTGTGTTGCGCCTCTACAAAAAAATCAGCCTTTTTATCTTTTTGTTGCATCTAGATATTAAGCCATCCCTACTTAAAACTTTCTGCCAAATATTTGCAAGTTGGTTTTGATGGCTGCCACTTATCATGACGATGAGAAGCTGAGGGTGTTTGTACTTTTTTCGGGTGGTGCGTCTGCCGGACTCGGGCTCATTGACGGCCCGAATTTCACAAGACGCTACAAAGTTGTCGGCGCAGGGACAAATGAGCCGGAAGCCAGTGGCATCGGTGAATTCAGGAAAAGGGGGATAGACCCGGCTGTTTTCGATTACAAAAAATTCCTTGGCCAGTACAACCTGAAGCCTGGCAGGAAGGCAAACGAAGGCTACCACGACCAGTGGCTGGAAAAGATAAGGACCATTGACCCGCACGTGATTGTCCTCTCAGGCTACTTCAGGATTGTGCCCAGGCTGTTCCTCGATGAATACCCGGACACCAAGAACGTCCACCCCGCCCCGCTGCATTATATCACCAGGGTGCTGAAGGACGGCGGATTCCAGTACGGGGAAATTATTGACGCTGCCCAGTGGACCCAGAAGCAGGCAGGGGAGTTGCTTGCCCAGCGGACCCTTGAAGGAAAGCCTGTCTACATCAAGCCATTCACGGGTGAAAAGGCTGTCTTTGACCTCGCCCTTTTCGGCCAGTCACAGGGCATCAGCCAGCTGAGGGCAACGGTGCACAGGGCAGTCCCTGAAGTGGACAACGGGCCGATAGAGGTTGAGTCTGCCTGCCTGGAAATTGACAGGGAAAAGACTGGCAAGCTTATCCGCAACAGGAGCTGGTCGCAGCTTTGGGACTACACCAATGAGCTCCAGAACAGGCTTAAAGTTGAGGGCGACATACCCGCAATGAGGAAGGCCGTCGAATTGACAGCCGAGAGAAGGCTTGTGCACACTGGCGGCTCAGTGTTTGTTGACACCGAGGAGCTGCCATATTGCGGCCTCCAACTGCCTGACAGTGAACGTGTTCTTTATGACACACCGGATTGAGGTAGGGACCAGGGAAGGGCGTAATGACCCGAAAGCCAAGGGAATAGCGAATTTTGCCAGAAGCATAGGCATACCGGTTGATGATGTCAGGCGGATAAAGGCCTATACGATAGACAAGGACATCGGGCCGGATAGCCTGGATATGCTTGCCCAGGAATTGTTTGCAGACCCGATTGTTGAGCTTGCTTCCGTTGACACGCCAATGGCATCAGCGCACAAATTTGACTACCTTGTTGAGGTAGGGTTCAAGCCTGGGGTAATGGACACGGTAGGCAATACGGCAGCCGAAGCCATAGGCGACATGCTTGATGCCAGGTTCGGGAAAGGCGAGGCTGTTTACACATCCATGCAGGTTCTTGTAAAAGGGAAAGGCCTGACAAGGGAGCAGATGGACAGGCTCGCTGCGGGATACCTGGCAAACGACAACATACAGCGCTGGCGAATAAGCGACTATGGTGAAGTTGCCGCAGGCAGGCACCAGTTTGAAGCGCCAAGGGTCAGGATAAACAGGACACCTGCTGTGAAATATATTGGCCTGGATGTTGATAATGAAAGGCTGATGGGAATAAGCCACGAAAGATCGCTGGCACTGAACTTGAAGGAAATGCAGGCTATAAGGAGCTATTTTGCAAGGGAAGGTGTGAAGGAGGCAAGAAGGCTTGTTGGCTTGCCGGAAAAGCCAGCAGACGCAGAAATGGAGATCTTTGGCCAGAAGTGGTCTGAGCATTGTGACCATAAAATATTCAGAGGCAAGACAACCTATTCAGAAACTCCGGAATCGCAGCCGGAAACTATAGAAAGCTTGTTTGACACGTACATCAGAGATTCCACTGAGAAACTGCAGGCAGTGCTCCCATGGATCCTTTCAACGCTAAAAGACAACGCGGGAGTCATAAGGTTCAACGACAGGTGGCTCCTTGCCCTCAAGGCAGAAACCCATAACAGCCCCTCAAATGTTGAACCTTTTGGCGGAGCAGAGACCGGAATAGTTGGCGTCTACAGGGATCCCATGGGAACTGGAATGGGGGGAAGGGTGATATTCGGGACTTACGGTTTCTGTACTGGCCATCCTTCGTACAATGGCAACCTAAGGCCAAGACTGCACCCAAAAAGGCTGCTGGAAGGCGTCCGTTCAGGGGTTGAGAGCGGCGGGAATAAAAGCGGCGTGCCAACGCCCTTTGGTTTGACTTATTTTGATGACGGCTACATGGGCAAGCCGGCAATATTTGTCGGCGCAGCCAGCCTTATACCTGCCGAAGTGGGTGGAAAGCCTGGATACGAGAATGAGGTAAAGCCAGGAGACCTCATAGTAATGGCTGGCGGGAAGGTTGGCATAGACGGAATCCACGGGGCGACCCAATCGTCCATGGAAGCCGGCGACCAGATAACATCGGGCCACGTGCAAATAGGCGACCCATACACACAAAAAAACATGATGGATTTCCTCGTTGAGGCAAGGGACCTAGGGCTTTACAGGGCCATAACTGACAATGGGGCTGGCGGCTTGAGCTCATCTGTAGGCGAAATGGCAAGGAAGTCAGGCGGTTTTGAAATGCACCTTGACAGGGTTCCGCTGAAATATGACGGGCTTGACCCGTGGCAGATACTTGTTTCAGAATCGCAGGAAAGGATGACACTGGCTGTTGACCCGTCAAAATATGGCGAACTGGAAAGGCTGGCCAGGGAACACGGGGTTGAGATAAGCAACCTTGGGGAATTCAATGGTTCAGGAAAATTCCATGCGTTTTACGGCGGGAAAACTGTTGCTTATCTGGACATGGATTTTGTGCATGATGGCTTCCCGCAGATGGAACTGAATGCTGCATGGAAATCCCCGGAGAAGCGCGGCCTGGCTGAGCCGGTTATGGATGAGCCTCATGATTACAATCACATGCTTCTGGAAATGCTTAGAAGGCCTAACATTGCAAGCAAGGAATACATAGCGCGCCAGTATGACCACGAGGTCCAGGGGACAAGCGTTGTCAAGCCCCTGGTGGGTGAGGACAGTGATACCTTTAGCGATGCGGCTGTCCTGAGACCCGATCTTGAATCACACGAAGGCATTGCCATTACTGCAGCGCTGAACCCTGCATACGGGGAGATTGACACTTATCACATGGCTGCCGCCACGATAGACGAGGCCATCAGGAGGGTGGTGGCCGTGGGCGGCAACCCAGAGGAGGTAGCGCTTATTGACAATTTCTGCTGGCCAAGCCCGCTGCCAGGCGATAATAACCCTGATGCAGAGTACAAGATGGCTCAGCTTGTCCGCGCAAACAAGGCGTTGCATGAATATACGCTGGCATTCAAGGCTCCCTGCATTTCAGGGAAGGACAGCATGTCAATGGACGGCGAGGTTGCCGATGACGCGGGAGTGAAGCACAGGGTTTCAGCGCCGCCAACGCTTCAGATGACGGCGGTTGCGAAGCTGGAAGACGCCAGGAAAGCGGTGACAATGGACGCCAAGTTACCTGGTGACAAGGTGTATATTCTTGGTGTGACAAGGGATGAGCTGGGCGGCTCTGAATATTACGCCATGCGTGGTGGGCAAAAAGGGCTCAATGCGCCGAAGGTAGATGCAGCAAGTTCTTCCAGGCTGTATAAGTCACTGCATGCGGCAATGGCAGAAGGCCTTGTCTCTTCCGCCAGGGGCTGCTACAGGGGAGGGCTTGCAGTTGCACTGGCGCAGACTGCATTTGCCGGCGGATACGCCATGGACGTGGAACTGTCAATGGTCCCTCTGGAGTTGCCGATGGGGCCGAATGAATTCCAATGGAGGGATGACAAGATATTGTTTTCAGAATCCGCAGGCAGGTTTGTCGTGACTGTTTCCCCGAAGAATGAAGGCAGGTTTGAGGAGGTCATGAGGGGGAATGATTATGAGATGATAGGGCATGTCTCAGGCGGCTACAACCTGAGAATATGTGGCATAGACGGGGAAAACATAATTGACGCCCCGCTTTCCAGGCTTAAATCAAGCTGGCAGAGGCCTTTTGGTGTGTGATATGGACAGGAGAGTAAGAACAGCTGTGCTGTATGGCGGTGGCCTGAATTGTGACATTGAGACAGCGCATGCAGTAAAGACAGCCGACGCATTCGGGCATGCGGGAGCAGAAGCAGACAGGGTCCTTTTAGGCAGGCTCATGGACAGGCCTGATGATTTATTGCGCTACGACATCCTTGCAATCCCCGGAGGCTTCTCATATGCGGACGACCTTGGCGCCGGGGTTGTGCTGGCAAACAAGCTGAAGCGCAAGTTAGGCGAACAGCTCTACAGGTTCATAGAAGAGGGCAGGCCCGTGATTGGCATCTGCAACGGCTACCAGGCGCTGGTGAAGGGCGGCTTCCTTCCCGGGCTTGACGGCGAGAGAAAACAGCAGGTCACCCTGACGTACAATGATTCCGGGAGGTTTGAGGACAGGTGGGTCACCCTGGAGGTAACTTCAGAGAAGTGCATCTTTACCAAAGATATTGACGACCTCATTGACCTGCCGGTGAGGCATGGGGAAGGCAAGTTTGTTGCGGCAAATTGTAATACGTTAACAAGACTGCGCAACAATGACATGATTGTTTTCAAGTATGTCAGCCGGTACGGGGAAGACGACCCAGGCTATCCTGAAAACCCCAACGGCTCAGAGGATGACATAGCGGCCATATGCAATGAGCGGGGAAACGTCCTTGGGATAATGCCCCACCCCGAGGGCTACATGTTCCCCTGGCAGCACCCAAGGTGGACAAGGGAGGGCCTGCCGGAGGAGGGACTGGGCATGCAGATTTTCAGGAATGCTGTCAAATATGTAAGAGAATCTTTGTGATTCAGTACTTCTCAAAATCCATCAGCATCAGCGCTATGTAGACGGCAAAAAAGAACATGACTACCATCAGGAACTGGAGGAAGAAGCCTGATTCGGAGGCGGATGCGGTGTCCAGGATCTTCGTGATGAATGCGCTGACAACGCCTGTCAGGACTATCAGCAATGCCATCTGCGCCTTCTGGCTTGACATGATTTATTATTGGAATCCCATAATATTAAGCAATGAAAACCTACAGGATAGCCGTCCTGCCAGGGGACGGGATAGGGCCCGAAGTTGTTGATTCAGCACTGAAGGTTTTGGATGCTGCCCAGAAAACGGGAAATTTCAAGCTGGAATATATTTTTGGAGAAGCAGGATTTAGTGCAATAAATAAGCATGGGACAAACCTTCCTGAAGGGACAATCAAAATCTTAAAAAGCGCACATGCATGCCTGAAGGGGCCAATGACGACGCCCGAGGAGGAAGGCGCGCCAATCTCTGTTGCGGTGCAGATAAGGAAAATGTTTGATTTGTACGCGAACGTGAGGCCGTGCAGGACTTATCCTAATGCTTCTGGAATGAAGGGTGTTGATTTGGTCATAGTAAGGGAAAATACGGAAGGACTCTATTCAGGAAAAGAGAGGAAAATAAAAGGCGGGGCAATTGCAGAAAGGATTATAACGGAAAAAGCGTCGGAAAGGATAGCTGAATTCGGCTTTAGAATGGCGGAAGGGAGGGGAAAGAAATTAACTTATGTCCATAAGGCGAATATATTAAGAATGACTGACGGAATTTTCAACAGGGCTGTCCTGAGGGTGGCCAGGAGATATCCGGAAATCAGGGTGGAGGGGATGCATGTGGATGCCGCGGCAATGCAATTGGTTAAGAACCCGCAGCAGTTTGATGTTATTGTCACAACCAACCTTTTTGGGGACATATTATCTGACGAAGCAGCCCAGATAGCTGGTGGCGTTGGTTTGGCGCCTTCCGCAAACATTGGAGAAAAATATGCCATGTTCGAGCCTGTCCACGGGTCAGCGCCGAAATATGCGGGCAAGGGAATCGCCAACCCCATTGCAGCGATACTAGCATGCAAGATGATGCTTGACTATTTGGGCGAAGGGAAGGCAGGAAAGGCAATAGAAAATGCTGTTGTCAAAGGGCTGGCAGGCAGGAAAATCCTTACAAGGGATTTAGGGGGAAAAACCTCAACCAGAAAGGCAGGGGAAATAATGGCGGGAATGATATGAAAGAAAGATTCAAGAAGGGGCTTGAAGACGTGGTCGCATCCGAATCCAGCGTATGTTTCATTGACGGGAAGAAGGGCCAGTTGCTGTACAGGGGCTATGACATAAGGGATCTTGCCGAGCATTCCGCATATGAGGAGGTTGCCTATTTGCTCCTGTTTGGGAAGCTCCCTGGCAGGAAGGAACTCGGGTCCTTCTCCAATGAGCTTGCCGGCTGCAGGGAACTTCCTGAAAGGCTTGTTGACATAATGGGGCACTTCTGCAGGAAGCTGCTGCCAATAGACGCCCTGAGATCCTGCGTATCACTTCTGAAATGCTATGACCCTGCTGGCAATGACAGGAGCATGGAAGCCAATATAACCAGGGGTGTTGACCTGATAGCAAAATTCCCCACAATAGTGGCGTATTATTACAGAATAAACCAGGAGCTTAAGATAGTCCATCCGGATAAAAGGCTGGGCCACGCAGAGAACTTCCTTTACATGCTCAGCGGGAAAAAGCCGGACAAGCTGGACGCAAGAATGACGGACCTTGACATGGTGCTGCATGCGGAGCACGAATTCAATGCATCCACCTTTGCCGCAAGGGTCACCGCCTCCACGCTGTCAGACATGTATGCGGCCATAACGACAGCCATAGGTACGCTTGAGGGGCCTCTCCATGGGGGCGCCGCCTCGGCTGTCGTAAGGATGCTGGATGATATAGGCAACGAAAGGAACGTTGAGGGCTATATCACGAAAACCCTGGAGAGCCATGGGAAGATAATGGGCGTTGGCCATCGCATCTATAAAACGCTGGACCCGAGGGTGGCAAAGATAAGGGAGCTGGCAAGGCAGGCTGGCGAAAGGAAGGGTGATTTGAGATACTATAAGATGCTGGTGAAGCTTGAAGATGTTATAAAGAAAGCAGGCCTCAACAAGAAAGGCATATACCCAAATGTCGACCTCTACACGGGCGCTGTCTACAAGAACCTGGGCATTCCTGAGGTGCTGTTTGACCCCATGTTTGCGCTGGGGAGGATAGCCGGATGGGTCGCCCATGTTCTTGAACAATACGGCGATAACAGGCTTATCAGGCCCGTCACGGTCTACACTGGAAAGAAGAACCTGAGGTATATCCCTATAGGAAAAAGGTGATTCAAATCAAGAAGATTACAGTTGTCGGCGCGGGAAAGGTGGGCACTTCAGTGGTGCAGATTCTTGCATATAAGAACCTTGGGGATATCACCCTGGTCAACAGGACAGCGGGCAAGGCCCAGGGTATTGCCCTTGACTTGATGGAATCATCCCCCGTGGAAGGGTTTGGGGCCAATATAACCGGGACTGACGATTACAGCCTGACAAAAGGCTCTGATGTTGTTGTGATAACAGCCGGCTTGCCGAGGAAGGAGGGGATGGGCAGGGATGACCTCCTGCTGCAGAACAAAGCAATAGTTTATGACATTGCAAAAAACCTGGCAAAATACTCGCCCAATGCAGTGATAATTGTCGTGACAAACCCGCTTGACGCAATGGCTTATGTCGCCTGGAAGGCCAGCGGGTTCAAGGAGAATAAGGTTGTAGGCATGGCAGGGATTCTTGACTCTTCCAGGCTCAGGTATTTCATTGCAAAGGAACTGAATGTCCCTCCCAAATCTGTTTCCGGGATGGTTTTGGGGAGCCATGGCGATTTCATGATCCCGGTTATCAGTTCAATAAAGGTTAATGGGAAGCCCGTAATAAAGTTGCTATCGCAGGAAAAACTGAACCAGATAATCCAGCGGACAATTGACGCCGGGGCGGAGATAATAAAACTGGAGGGTGATTCTGCTTTTTATGCGCCTGCCTCTTCAGTCGCGCAGATGGCTGAGGCAATACTGAAGGATAAGAAGACATTTCTTCCGTGTTCCGCTTTTCTTAATGGCGAATACGGAATAAAGGGAATCTTTATCGGGGTTCCTGCCATGCTCGGAAAGAATGGAATTGAGAAAATAATGAAGCTGGATTTAACCGGGCAGGAATTATCCAGCCTGCAGAAATCCGCTGATGCGATAAGAGATATGGTAAGGAAGTTATAGGGATCTGGATGGAAATGCAGACAGAGAAGTGCGACGTTCTGATAATTGGCTCCGGCGGGGCAGGCCTCAGGGCTGCAATAGAGGCGCATGACAACGGGGCAACTGTTTTTCTTGTGGGGAAGACCCTGCTTGGCAAGGCGCATACTGTCATGGCTGAAGGGGGAATTAACGCCGCCCTCGGGAACATGGACAAGGAAGACAACTGGAAGGTGCATTTCATGGATACGTGGAGGGAGGGCCAGTATCTGGGCCATCCTAAGGCAGTGGAACTTCTTGCAAAAAGGGCGCCAGACGCCATACTCGAACTTGAGCAGTGGGGTGCGCTTTTTGACAGGACGCCAGACGGCAAGATAATGCAGAGGCCTTTTGGGGCGCACACGTACAGGCGCACATGCCACATAGGCGACAGGACAGGCCTGGAAATCATGACAGTAATGGTGGAGCAGGCAAAAAAGAGGGGAATTAAGAATTTCGAGGAGGTCTATATAACGCGCCTTCTTTCTGATGGAAAAAAGGTTTCTGGGGCGCTGGGTATTGATATCAAAAAAGGGGAAGGCCTTCTTTTCAACAGCAAAGCTGTTATTCTTGCAACAGGGGGGTGCGCCAGGGTATACAGGACAAGCACAAACCCATGGGAGAATGTCGGCGATGGGCATGCATTGGCTTACAATATCGGCGCTGAACTGCAGGACATGGAGATGATGCAGTTCCATCCCACATCCATGGTGTATCCGGAGACGGCGAAAGGAATACTCGTAACTGAGTCAGTAAGGGGCGAGGGAGGCACACTCCTGAATTCAAAAGGCGAGAGGTTCATGGAAAAATATGACCCGAACAGGCTTGAGTTGGGCCCAAGGGATGAGGTTGCAAGGGCCATATTCACTGAAATACACAAGGGGAACGCCACTTCGCACGGGGGCGTCTGGCTTGACATAACCCACAAGCCAATGGATTACATTCTCAAGAAGCTTCCAAAGATGCACAAGCAATTCAAGGATTTCGCTGGTGTGGATATTACAAAGGAAAGGATGGAGGTCGCCCCTGCTGCCCATTATTCAATGGGAGGGGTTGCTGCTGAGCCCGAGACAGGCTCTATGAGGGTGAAGGGACTGTATGCATGCGGAGAGGTGACTGCAGGCGTGCACGGCGCAAACAGGCTGGGCGGCAATTCGCTTACCGATATACTCGTGTTTGGCAAGATTGCCGGGAAGGAGGCTGCATCATATTCAAAAAACACAACCTTCCCGGGAATACGGGAAAAGGAAATAGAAGATGAGTGGGAAAACATTACAAGGCCATTCAAGAACAAAGGCAGCAAGCCGCAAAAAATAAAGGGGGAGGTGGCCAGCGTCATGTGGGATAATGTGGGGCTGTTTATGACAGAGAAATCGCTTAACAGGGCTTTGGGTGTCCTTGAGAAAAGGAAAAAGGAGCTTGGGAATGTTTCTGTTTCCGGCGGCATGGTGTACAATCCCGAATGGATGGACTATCTGGACCTGAGGAGCATGCTTGTCTCATGCGAGGCAATAATACGCTCTGCACTTTTCAGAAAGGAATCGCGTGGTGCCCATTTCAGGGAGGATTATCCTGAGAAAAGTAAGGAGTGGCTTGTTAACATATTTGCCGCAAAAAGGGGGGAGAAGATGGTTTTGTATAAGAAGCCTGTCCCACTCCTTACTGACGAGCTCAAGGAGGAGCTTGGTGAGTATTATGAAAAAAATAAAGGTTAAGGTCTTCAGAACAGAAACAGGATTTGCAGAATATGACGTTCCTTATATGGAAAGGATGCGCGTATTGGACCTGCTTTTCTACATACAGAAC
>JACQOB010000132.1 GCA_016202745.1 Candidatus Aenigmatarchaeota archaeon
AAACCTTTAAATATAAGTTCTATGCATTATAATATACAGATAACCCACAAAAACCCGATAAACCAATAATATAGTCTATATATATGTAAGGAAAGGGTGATTTAGGATGGCAATAACGAGGGAGGAGTTCGCTACCGGGCTTGACAAGGGCCTTATTAAGATAGTGTCCTTGCTTGCCAAGAGCCCGGACCGCGCATTCACGGACAAGGAGGTGTCTGAGAAGGCAGGGGTTGACGTCAAGACCACGTTCCTGCTGCTGCAGGACCTCAAGCAGACCGGCTACATAGTCGGCAAGAGCATAGGCGGGCAGTACTATTACACCGTCTCGGACGAGGTCGCCATGCAGATAAAGTCCGGAGGATTCGAGATGCCAACCGAAGAGGAAATAACGAGGATCCTGTCAGGGGCGTCAGAGGTCGAGGATGACAGCACGAGGTACATCGGGTGAGCATGACATGGAAGCCAAGTCGATCGGCATTGACTTCGAGACATGATCGTATGGAAGGAAGGACTGGAATGAAAAGGGACCCCGTGACAATAATAGAGCAGATATTCAACGCCCTGGAAAACGGCAGGCCCTTCTCCATAAACGAGCTCGCAAAGGAGACTGGCATCCACAACATCACCATAAGGAAATACGTCAGGATAATAGAGTATGTGAGGCGCGAGCCCCAGATTGAAGTGATAAAGACCAGGCACTCGATAATACTGAGGGTCAGAAGGTGAAATATGCAAATAATAGGAGAATTCCCAATTAAATCTATTGGTTATGGTATAAAGAGGGATATGGTTACAGGTAAAGAACATAGGATACGTCTTAATCTAATTATTAAGTCAAAGAATGAAGGACATGGACCGGTATACTATGGAAATATAATAGGCGATGTTGAATTTTTAGCTGAAGAGAGGTGTGTATTATGAGCGAACCGGTAAACCTTAACGTCGGCGAACTGACAAGCAGGGACGAGTTTGGCCGTGGCATTGTCAGGATGGAACAGAACACAATGAGGAAGCTTGGCATTAAGGAGGGGGAAGTTGTTGAGGTCATCGGGCAGAGGAGGACGGCAGCGATAGCCGTGAGGTCCTACCCCGCGGACGTGGGGCTCAATATCATCAGGATGGACGGCATCACTAGGAGGAACGGCGGCGTTGGTGTTGGAGAGATAGTGAAGGTCCAGAAGGCGGACGTGAAGGAGGCCAAGAAGGTCGTGCTGGCGCCGACCCAGAAGGGCATCATATTGCAGATATCCCCGGACCTGCTGAAGAAGAACCTCTTCATGAGGCCGCTGATGAAGAAGGACATTATTACGCCTTTTCCTGTCGTCAAGCAGAGGCACAACAGCCCGTTTGATGATTTCTTTGGCATAAACCTCGAGGAGATATTCTTCACGCCAATACCGGGCGAGACAAAGCTCGCTGTGGTGAGCACCTCCCCCGAAGGCGTCGTCAGGGTGACTGATTACACTGAACTGGAGATAAGGCCGGAAGCAGTGGACATGGAGGAGAAGGTCGTCCCCACGATAACATACGAGGACATTGGCGGGCTTGAGGAGAGCATGCTCAAGATAAGGGAGATGGTCGAGCTTCCCCTGAGGCATCCAGAGCTCTTCGTAAGGCTTGGCATTGAGCCGCCAAAGGGCGTTTTGCTTTATGGGCCGCCGGGCTCCGGAAAAACGTTAATGGCCAGGGCGGTTGCCAATGAGTCAGGGGCCAGCTTTTCGGTGATCAATGGCCCGGAGGTCATGTCAAAATGGTATGGACAAAGTGAGGCCAACCTCAGGAAGGTCTTCGAGGAGGCCGAGAAGAACGCGCCCTCTATAATATTCATTGACGAGATAGACGCCATCGCCCCGAAAAGGGAGGAGGTCACGGGGGAGGTGGAGAGGCGGGTTGTTTCGCAAATCCTGACCCTAATGGACGGCTTGAAGTCCAGGGGGAAGGTAATAGTGATTGCCGCGACCAACAGGCCCAATGCCATTGACCCCGCGCTGAGGAGGCCGGGCAGGTTCGACAGGGAGGTTGAGATAGGCGTGCCGGACGAGAAGGGCAGGCTTGACATCCTCCAGATACACACCAGGAACATGCCGCTGGACGAGGACGTTGACCTGAGGTGGCTGGCTTCTGTCACCTATGGTTTTGTAGGGGCTGACCTGTCCGCGCTGGCAAAGGAGGCGGCAATGGCGGCCCTCAGGAAGGCGCTGCCTGGGCTGTCCTGGAAGAAGCAGGACCAGCTTCCTGAGAAGCTGCTGGAAAAGCTCAAGGTCACCAAGCAGGACTTCAAGAACGCGCTGAAGATGGTGGAGCCCTCCGCAATGAGGGAGGTAATGATTGAGATACCGAGCGTGAAGTGGGCTGACATCGGCGGCCTTAAGGATGTCAAGGAATCACTTAAGGAAGTTGTGCAGTGGCCTCTAAAACATCCTGAAGCGTTCGAAAGGGTGGGCATAAGGCCGCCCAAAGGCGTTCTTTTGTATGGGCCGCCTGGATGCGGCAAGACACTGCTTGCCAGGGCAGTCGCTACAGAGTCAGGGGCGAATTTCATATCCGTGAAAGGCCCGGAGATAATGAGCAAGTGGGTCGGCGAATCCGAGAAGCACGTGAGGGAGATATTCAGGAGGGCCCGCCAGGTGGCGCCATGCATAATATTCTTCGACGAGATAGACTCGCTTGTCCCAAAGAGGGGCGTTGATACGGGTACCAGGGTAACGGAAAACATAGTTTCGCAGGTGCTCACTGAGATGTCCGGCCTTGAAGACCTCCATAATGTGATCGTGGTTGCGGCAACGAACAGGCCTGACATAATTGACCCTGGCATACTCAGGC
>JACQOB010000136.1 GCA_016202745.1 Candidatus Aenigmatarchaeota archaeon
GAAATAGCCGTGCACGAAGAAGCCCTTCGGCAGCGGGAGGCCGGCGGACCAGAGCATGGCCGGCCAGATGATGCAGTGGAACCTTATGATGTCTTTTCCAATCAGGTGCAGGTCGGCTGGCCATTTGGCGGGGTCGGCGGAGATGTAATTCACAAGCGCCTCGGACCAAACCCACAGCCTGTGTGACCTGTCAGGCGGGAATTCAATGCCCCACTCCTGCCCCGACCTGGTGAAGCTCACGTCCTTCAGGCCTTCCCTGATGAAAGACAGGACTTCATTTTTCCTGGATTCAGGGCGGATGAAACCAGGATTCTTTTCAATGTATTCCTGAAGCTTTTCCGAGTATTTGGCAAGCCTGAAGAAGTAGTTCTCCTCCGCAATCCTCTTCGGCTCCGCCTTGTGTATGGGGCATTTGCCCTTCACGAGGTCCTTCTCAGTGTAGAATGCCTCGCACCCTTCGCAGTAAAGACCCTCATACTTCCCCCTGTACAGGTCTCCTGCCTTGTGGATTCTGGAAAAGAAGTCCGTGACAAACTTCCTGTGCCTTTCCTCCGTTGTCCTTATGAAGTCATCGTTGGATAAGCCCAGCCTTCTCCACGTTTCCCTCCAGCGGCCGGCCATCCTGTCAGTGTATTTCCCGATGTCCTCCCCGGCCCTGTGCGCCGCCTGGACAGTCTTGACGGAATTCTCGTCGGTTCCGGTGAGGAAAAACGTGTCCTTCCCTGCAAGCCTGTTCCACCTTGCCAGGATGTCCGCCGCGATCGTGGTATAGGCGTGGCCAATATGGGGGACGTCATTGATGTAATAAATGGGCGTCGTCACGAAAAATTTCCCTGCCATGTAATACTTTAGCCCCTGTTTGTCTTATAAATCCAGACAGTATTCCCTTTGTCGCTGAATGTCCCTGCCAGGCCAAATCCGTCAAAAACACCGGCAGGCTTCTTTTCTGTAGAATCCGAATCAAATACATAATTTGGGTATGTAGGCTCTGCAGTCTCGATTACTATATATGAGACAGTATGGCTGCCAATCTCATCATGGAATCCTTCCTCATTCTCCGGGAAGGCGACAACCTTCCGGCCTGTCATGTAGTGCAGGACAGGATAGTTCTGCGACATTATCGCGGAGCCTTCAGGCGCGCTGTCCCTGAGCCACAAGCCTGCTGATTTCAGGGCAGTGTCTGCCTGGCTGGCTGCGTCCGCCTGCGCGATGCCGGCAAAAAGGCCGGATGCGAGCAGCAGCATTACAAAGCCGGCCGCTATTTTCCTGTGCACCGATGATCTTATCATGTATGAGATTCCAAGGGACATCACCAGAAGGAATACCGGGTAGAAATTGAGCAGATATCTTGTCTCCTTCCTGGGCAGCAGGATGAAGAAGAGCAGGGAAAGCAGGAATAGCAGCGCTATCCACACGTTCTCGCCCCTCCTCTTTGAAAGCAGGACAGCCAGCCCCGGCAGCGCAAAGACTCCTGCCATGCCGAATATGTCCATCCAGTTGAGGAAGTAGAAATGCCATTCCCCCTGGTAATACCGGCCGTCAACAGTGCCGGCCTGCACAGATAATAGTTCAACAGGGGAACCGTAATATGCCTGCGCGATAAGCAGCCAGGGCAACAGCATTAAGGCGGAAACTGCCAGTCCTGAAATAAAGCCCTTTACATTAAACCCCTTTCTCTTGATTAACAATGGATATGCCAGATAGGCAACCCACAGGAGAACGGCCGTGTACCTTGCCAGGAATGCAAGCCCCATTATTATTCCTGACAGGATGAAAAGGCTGGCGTTTCCTGTCTTCATTGCCCTATGGTAAGTGTAAACGAAGCAAAGCAGCAGGAATATGAACAGCGTTTCTGTCAGCACGCGCGCCTCATGCAGGAGGAGGATGGATGAAGTTGCCAGCAGGGCCGCGGATATCAGGCCGGCCTCCTCTGAAAAGAGTTCCTTTGCAACAAAATAGGCCAAAACAACTGAAAGGACGCCAAAGATAATGGGCAGCGCCTTAGCGGCCTCCTCTGACATGCCGGCCAGCAGCCACACGCCTGCAATCACGTGCGGGAAAAGCGGCGGCCTGAAGGATTCAACCGGCGGCTCCATAATGTAATAGCCGCCCCCCTGGTAAATGCCCCTTGCAAGGCCGAGGTAGACAGCCTCGTCCCACCAGTAGCCAGCGTTCAGGTTGTACAGGTAGACGCCTTCCGCTATCGCAACCAGGACAACCAGCAGGAGGGCAAATCCATGGTTCTTCATTTCTCAGTATTGGATGATAGAAATAAATCCTACTCAAGCTCAACAGAATCTATCATGAATGAGACGGCAGCTGGGAATTCCTTCTCAAAATCACGATGCCCATAGGCGTCTTCCAGTTTCTTAACTGCCGGCCTGTAATAGTCGCCAAGCGTATCCCCGGGAGGATATTCGACATACCTTTTCATGACCCTCCTGACATTTCCCATTATTTCGGCTGCCTTGGATTTGAGGAGCCCTGCATCATGCAGGTCAAGCCCCTTCAGGTAATCCCTTAGCTCCCATTTATTCTGAGGAGGACGTCGCCCCTTCACGTATAAGCCCGGCTCATTCATGACATGGTTTTGGCAATAAATCTTAAAAGCCTTTCAGACACAACTTGCACGTTCCTCATGGGTCTAGTATTAGAAGCAACTAATTTAACCCTTGCAGCGCCTGTCCTTCCAAAATATTCATCATTTATCACCACTATCCAATATTTTGGGGCAGCGGGAATACGGCTTCTCGCCGGAAAGCGGACTCGTGCACGAAGGCGCACATGGCGTCATAGAATTAGTGCGCCAGCGGCTGGGAGATTTATTTGAAGGGGATGAATTGAGTATTGTTGATGAATCAGTGGCCCAGCTGGTTGGAATAAAATACATGGAAAGGTTCAATCCCGTGGAAGCCCTGCGGTATAAGACTTCATCTATGGCTACGAGACGGATCCTGTGCACATGGAGGCATTCAGGCTTGTGCTGCACGAGAGGGACAGGGTGGAAGACAGCGTGATGTGGTTAAGGCGCTTGTAGAAATTCCGCTGTGAGGCACTTACAATGTCGTCCTCAGCCACTCAAGAACGTCGTCAACCACTGCCTGTTTGGTAAGGAGGCCCACCCCATGGGAAGGGCCGGGGTACAGTTCCCTCCTCTTTGGCTCGTCTGCGATGCCATAGAGTGCCCCCGTATTCGGGCCTTCAAAGGTGTCGCTCATGAACATTATGCCATGCGGGTTGAAATTGGTGATAAAAAACCCTGAAAGGGGGCCGTCCGCGTCGTTCGCGGGTGAAAGTACAATGCTGGTCTTGATCTGGGGGTATACCCCTGATGAGACATAGACTACGCTTCCCCCTATGCTTGCGCCCATTGCGGCAATCCTGCTGCCATCAATGTCCGGCCTGTTGAGGACGAAATCCAGGGCTGCCCTCATGTCATTTATCATGCTGTCCTTGTATGTCCAGTCCACTGAAGGCTTGATGTAATCAACCTCCGCTGTGCCAGAATACATCTTTGTGCTCTCCCCCATGCCCCTGATGTCATACGCAAGGACCGCATATCCGTTTCCAAGAAGCGTTGGGACAAAGGAATCCCACTGGCGCCTGTTGCCATTGAGCTGGTGGACCAGTATCACGACCGGGTACGCCTCCTTGTACTCTGATGGGAAGGTAAGCGTGCCCTTTATTATGACATTATCGCTTGTTGCGAACTGCACATCGCCGGTCTGGCGCAGGGCCGGGCCCACAGGCTCGGGTATTTCAGGTTCGGGTGGCGGCGCATTCCCGTTGGTATTGCCTGTCATTGAATTATCAACAGCTACAGGGCCCTTGGTTGCAAGCAGATACCCTATGAAGCCCGCCTGGAGGAGTATTATTATAAGGGCGATTATCAGGTAGAAGTTGACGCCTGCCGGCTTGCCCTTCCTGGCGGTCTCATGCTCCGGCTTCTCATGCTGGTGCTCATGCTCATGGTGCTTCTTGTCCATAGCTTATAATATCATTCTCAGGCCGGTTATATATAGCTTTAAATACACTACTGTATATTATTGTATTGACCTAACGCGCCGAGATTGCTGACCTGCACAGAGTGCGAAAAGTCAGCCCTTGGCGAAATGGAGGGATGAAATGGCAAAACCAGCTTTTGTGAAATTTGAAGTACCGAAGGAACTCGTGGCCAAGGTTTTGGAAGCCGTATCACTGGCCAAGACAACCGGAACAATCAGGAAGGGCGTCAATGAGACCACGAAAACCATCGAGCGTGGCCTCGCGAAGCTTGTGGTAATGGCGGAAGATGTGACACCCGAGGAAATCCTGATGCATCTGCCTGTACTTTGCGAGGAGAAGCAGGTGCCCTTTGTGTATGTTCCGACGAAGCTTGAGCTTGGCAAGGCCGCAGGGATAGAGGTGCCCACCTCAGCGATAGCGATCGAGTCTGAGGGTGACTCCAAGAAGATCGTGTCAGACCTCGCGGGCAAGCTGAAGGGGCTCAGATAGAAGGGATTTGTAAATTGCATGGCATTCATATAAAGGGCGTGTTAAGATGGCTACACCAGCAGAAGTATTGCAGGTATTGGGGAAATTGGGAGTGAAGGGGGTCAGCAGGGTCAGGTGCAAGGTGGTCGATGGCAGGGACAGGGACAAGATACTGACCAGGAACGTAGTCGGGCCCGTCAGGAAGGGCGACATTATACTTCTCAAGGAAACAGAGATGGACTCAGAGGGCAGGCTCCAGAAGAGGTAAGCCTTTTCCAAAATCTTGTGGCTTGGTCACAAGACAGCATTTCCGGCTTGCATCAATTGCAGCAAGCCGGCAGGCACTCGATGTGCCACATCTCGTGTGCTGTGGCACACGAAAGCTTAAGCGAAAAGGGAGGCTATCTCACTCGTCGCGGTGCCTGCCGGCGATGTTATCGCCGGATATGTATTGGCTCCTCGTTAGATTGCGCCTTCCTTTGAAGGCTACAGATGTAAGTACTGGTGATTACATGCTTTTGGCTTCAGGGTTTCATCATATTGTGATCACAGTTTCCGATGCGAAAAGATCCGGGGAATTCTACCTGCGCCTTCTGAAGCCGCTTGGATGGAAGGTCTTTGCCGAGGAGAAGGGCGCATTTGCCATGACAGATGGTGTTGCGACATTCTGGCTAAGCGAGCCAAGGGATTACAGCATCAGGGGCGATAAGTTTGATAGAAATAGGATTGGATTGGATCATTTTGCTTTCAGCGTGGATAGCATGGGAAAGCTGAAGAAAATAGAAACGATACTGAAGAAGAACAGGATCAAAATGAGCAAGGGGGGCATAACTGATGACGGCTTCGGCGGGACTGGAATATTCCTGAAGGACCCGGATGGCATGAAGGCGGAATTCCACCTGCTGGGAGGCTGGTATAAATGAGATTTCCACCAAGAGGCTGCAGGAGGGGGGGCATAATCGCTTATTCTCCCAACGCCAAATATACATGGGGAGCGAAACCTTGCCCCAAATATCATTGGATGTGGGTTTCGCGACTTCTTAAGATTAGCCTTTGTTTTACTCATTCCAGAGTGGCTAATACCCAATGGGTATAAAAAGCTTACCTGCGTATTTTAGGCATATAACCACTTTTCTTGCGAGAGGTGTACGCCTTCAGAAAATTGGTTGGTCAAAAGTGAACTGTTGGCCGATTAACTCAGTTAACTGTTCGCGTTCTTTGATCCGCCCAACTTTCTGCGAAAGCGGAAGCTTCTGTAAGAAAGTTGGGCACCGAAAGCTTTATAAAGCTTAGTGTCTAAAATACACTTAATAAGTGTAATAATTACACTTAAGGAGGACGTATGGCAAGAACGCCGAAGCTGCTTGGACTGGAAAGAAGCGCATTGGGAGGCCTTAAGGATTACTATGAAACCATCATGCTGGACATGAACATCATGGCAGGCATAGACGGGAGACAGGCGGTCTTCAACCTGGCCGCAAGGGGCCTGGGCAAACACAAGGTGGTCGGAGAAACGGTTGAGGAGAGGGAGGATGGCACATGGGAGTGCTACCGCGTCGAGCGCGACAACTACCTCCTCAACACGGGGCTGGAGCAGGCGCTTGCTTTCCTTGACTCATGGGAAATGAATGACGATCTTATTAGAATATATGCCAGGAGAGGACTCTCATTTGATACATTGAAATATTTTGAAAATAACAGGCGACTTATAGTACATCTCCAAAGTAATTGAACTTTTATATACCACCTCAACCAATAATATAATGGGGTGGTTTTGTGTCATGGAATCTTGGTA
>JACQOB010000137.1 GCA_016202745.1 Candidatus Aenigmatarchaeota archaeon
CCCTGAGACCGCGTTTTCCTGTGGAAAACGCAATTATTATTATATTAACTAAATATAACAGTGTTATAATATAATCTATTTACAAAACATCTTTTTAAACCAAGAACACAATTCCATATGAATAAAAGGTGTGTCAGGTGCGAACATGCAACGAACGTGGAAAGACATATTCAAGGACTACAACACCCAGCAGCCGATATTCAAGAACAAAGACGCCCTGTCTGACAGATACGTCCCGGAAACAGTCTGCCACAGGGACGAGCAGATGAAGCACGTTGCCAAGATAATTGCACCCGCAATTAAGGGCGACAAGCCGTCAAATGTTTTCGTATATGGAAATACCGGAACAGGCAAATCGCTCATCCTGGTGTACATTACAAACGAAATGGCAAGGAACACGGACAAGGCGAGGGTTTTGTATGTGAACTGCAAAATGAAGAGGGTGTCGGACACCGAGTACAGGCTTCTTGCGGAGCTTGCGAGGCAGCTTGGCAGGGACCTGCCTGCAACAGGCCTCCCGACAGTTGAAGTATACAAGACCTTTATCGAAGCGTTGGAAGCAGAGGGAAAGACAGTCATATTAATCTTGGACGAGATTGACTCCCTGGTGAAAAAGACAGGGGACGGGATACTCTACAACCTTACAAGGCTGGACCAGGACCTTTCAAAATCCAAAATCAGCCTCATAGGCATTTCCAATGACACTTCATTCGCAGACGGCCTGGACCCGAGAGTGAAGTCGAGCCTCTCGGAGGAGGAGATAATATTCCCGCCTTACAATGCCGCCCAGCTGCAGGACATACTTCTCCAGCGCGCGCTCCTGGCCTTCAATGATGGCGTCCTTGGTGAAGGCGTAATAGCAAAATGCGCCGCGCTGGCGGCGCAGGAGCACGGCGACGCAAGGAAGGCCCTTGCCCTGCTGCGCATTGCAGGCGAGCTGGCTGAAAGGGAGAACCTGCTGGGAATAACGACCGCCGACGTGGACAGCGCTGAGGACAAGCTTGACCTGGACAGGGTGGTTGAGGTAGTCAAGGCCCAGCCAAAGCAATCACAGGCGGTGCTCGCGGCCGCGATACGGCTTAGCGAAAGCGGCCAGAAGAACATACAGACAGGCGACGTGTTTTCCGTGTATGAAGACGTCTGCAAGAGCAGCGGAATCAAGATGCTGACACAGAGACGCATCTCGGATCTCATAGCCGAGCTCGACATGCTCGGCATCATAAATTCCAGGGTAATATCAAAGGGCAGGTATGGAAGGACGAGGGAAATCAGGATACTGCTGGGGAAGAATGTCCTTGACAAGATCAAGGCTTCCCTGAAGGATTCATACCTGCTTGGCTGACGCTTATGGATAAGAAGGCTGTGGTAAGGATGTTCCTTGAAAGGGGGGTTCTTCTGTCCAAAGAGGTGCTGGACAAGATAGACGAGGGGAACGTGGCCGCCCATCTTGAATCGCAGCCGCAAATTGTATTGCAGGCAGAGAAAGAAAACACCGTTATAGATGTCGAATATCCTGAGGTGAAGGCCAGGCTAATGCCGGAGGACTTCCACAGGCACGTTGTGAAGAAATATGAGCTCATAAGGGGAATCATCGCAAAGAAGGTCGACGCAATGTCAATAAACACCGCGAAGAAGGAGCATGCAGCAACTGTAATAGGCGTTGTAAAGTCTTCAACAGGAAACGGGTTCATCCTGGAGGATCCAACCGGCGAGATCGATGTCATAAGCAGCGAGGGTGCGGACCCTGGCGATATCGTGGCCGTCGTGGGAGGCGTAAAGGAAGGCATAATAATAGGGGAGGAGATAATACACCCGGACATACCAATGATAAGGGGTTCCGGCTCCATCGACGGCATGCTGACCGTGCGCCTGCACGACAAGGGAATGGTGCTCAATACCGGCGGCAAAGTGACGCACATCGGAGCCATGATCACCAGAACAACATTAAGGAAAGCCGGCGGGTCGGTAATGCTGCTTGCGTTTCTGGGAGAGGCGACAAAGGAGATGGCCACATCATGGCTGAAGAAAAGGCAACTGCCAACCAGGCTGCCCTATGAGAACGCATTAAACATAATGGAGCAGATACCTGACTTCCTTATAGTCGCAAGCAAGGCGCCGTTTTATTCTGTATATAAAGGTGTTGCCATTTTGGGCGTGGACAAGGAGAAAAGTGCGGAAATAAACCTCCGGACAAAAGAAGCGGTGCTCGTATAGGAATATATATTTGTTACGCCAAATATAAACGATCTGATGGCAAGAAGGGACGCGTCGAATTTTCTTGCAGCTCTCGTCGCTGTGCTGGCAGTAGTTACAATTATCAACACAGTAACAATCTTCACTGTTTATAACACGGTTGCAGTCTCGGGCGATTTCCCTGCCCTGCGGACTCTAGATGACACTGGAGACGGGGAGAGGGTTTTGCCAAAGAAGCCCGGCGGCGGGCCCGGCGGCGGAGGCGACACAACAGCGCCCACGGCATCCATCTCGATAAACAACGGGGCAGCCAACACAACCAACCCCAACGTGACGCTTTATCTCAGCTATTCAGACAGCGGCTCAGGCGTGCAGGACTGCAGGTACTCAAATGACGCCCCGCCAACAACACAGGCGTGGGAACCCTGCACAGCAACAAAGGCATGGGGTTTGACATCCGCATTGGGCACAAAAACAGTCTTTTATGAAGTCAGGGACAATGCCCTGAACGTCAAGCAGGTCTTTGACACGATAGAACTCCTTGCGCCCCCTCTGCCGGCTGACATGGCTGTCACAAGCGTTCTCCTTTCCCCGGCTAATCCAACAGTAGGGAGTATAGTCACATATACTGTCAATGAATATAACTTTGGGCCAAACACAGCGACTTATTCAAGCTCGAAGACAATAGCGGGACCAGGAGGCGGTGGAGGCGGAGGCGGTTGCTGCTTGACGCTTGCACCCAACTCGGGCAGAACATATAATGGCTCGTTCAATGCGACAGCCAACGGCACCTGGACCGTGACAGCTTCGGTTAGTGTGGTCAGCAATCAGACAGATCCGAACCCGGCGAACAACCAGCTTTCCAATTCCATATTCGTCAATGCGTCGCCAATAAACCAGACTGGGAATCTTTATGTAACCTCGAACCCCCCATCATCCAACCTCTATGTTGACGGTGTCCTCAAGGGAGTGACATCAATTTTTGTCACAGGCCTGTCGCCAGGTTTCCACTCAGTCAGAATTACCAAATCTCTTTATGAGGACTACCTGACAACAGAGGAAATATTTACGGGTCAAACAACATCGCTTTATGCAATACTTACACCACTTGCCAACCAGACAAACCAGACAGCAGACATATCTGCATACCAGGTCACGTACACGCCGCTTTGGCCTGTGGTTGGGGAAGTCGTGACTTATACTGTACGTGAATACAATAATGGCCCTGGCATAGCAACGTATTATAGAGGCACACAAATATCCGGGCCTAGGGGTGGCGGAGGGGGCGGCGGCCCAGGCAGCCCGCTAATACTTGGTCCAGGCAGCATAACCAATTATACAGGCTCATTCAATACAAACTCATCATACCCTGCAAATGGCACATGGAAGATCAACGCAACAGTCACACCAGTGAGCGCCGATCCAAATCCAACAAACAACTGGAAAGTAAGCGATGTTCCTGTCAGCCTGGGATACTTCACTGATATGGGGTGCACAGATACTGATGGCGGTTTCACTCCAGGAGTCACCGGATATACGCACAACCTTACATACACCAGATATGACGCATGCGTAAACAGCAGCACTTTGACAGAATATTACTGTTCGGGAGGTAGAATTAATTCTTTTAATGTGAACTGCGTGGCAGCCGGCTACTTCGTTGGATGCGTGCTGATAAACCACCCAGCTAGCAGTCTCTTCGGCGTGTGCAAATGAAGTTTATGTTGTCTCACATATAAACAATCTAATCCTGTGCATTAATTAGCAGGCTGCGCGAATCAATAG
>JACQOB010000134.1 GCA_016202745.1 Candidatus Aenigmatarchaeota archaeon
ATTCTGTATCTTAAAAATTATCTTGAGAGAAACCCCTCCAAGACCTTCCTCCAACCCTCAAGGACATGCGTTCCGTCGCCAACAAGAACATGCTTAAAATCAAGATTTAACAGGATTTTCAAACTTTCTTTGGCTTTGTTGACATCAGCATATTTCTCAGCAGGCATAAGGTTTAGCGTCCCCTGTGGATGCCCTATTAGCGCGTCCCCTAAAAGGATTGTTTTCTGTTTTTCAAAATACAGCGCGGTCTCCCCTGGGGATTTATTGCCAGTGATGTGGACAGCCTTCATGTTGCCGGGAAGCCTATCCCCGTCCTGGAATGTCCTGTCTATCTTTATGTTCACATGGGGCTTATCCAGCTCGTTTATCATCACCCTGGGGTTTGTCTTGAAGTAATTCCTGTAATGCTCCGTCTCCCTGACATGGTCCTTGTTCGTGAGGATAATCACCTTGGGCGCGCCCAATCTCGCAATCTCCATTGTCTCGTAAGGGTCCATCTTGGGCGGGTCAATGAATACCTGGCCATCTCGCAAATAGAAGCCGTTGAAGAAATACCTCTTTGTAAAATCGTAATATTCCCATGTGAAGATGCCGGGAATGATTTCTTTCAATGGAATCACCCCTAATTTTAATGTGGCTCAAGCCAAAATAAAGCTTATAGTTCTCAAACAGGCAAGGTGCCGAGCTTTATAGCTTCCTCTACGGATGTGTAATCTATAACAACCGCTGTTCCGTCAAATGCCCTAAGCGTCATACCACAGTAACGCATGGATTCCTCGCCAACATGCACAACACCCACAAGGGTGTCCGCAGCCTCGTGGCCGTGTTCAAGCTCACGGACGCGGTATTCGCCTTTTGGAAGCCCGTAACCTTCAGCCAGCCTTATTCCGTATATCCCAGCTCCTTGAGATTCTATGTCATGCCTTACTGGATGCACATATCTGGCCTCGCCAAGGCCGTCGCGAATTTCGTCAAGAAGGGATTCTGTTATAGTCGGAGGCACGCCTACCTTTGGCTCATACGGCTGTTGTAATCTTACCCTAAGAAGCACAGGCCACCTGCCTCTGTTACTTAAATAGGCTGATAAAACAGACTTGTAGCGATTTTCCATTTCAGCGGGTGACATGCTGGAATCTGGCATATGCTGTAATTGGCCGTAAGGAATATAAGCCTTTCTCCGGAATTTGCCTGCGGCTCCCATCAATCGCCATTCCACTCGTCATCATCAGCTACGGCTGCAGGTTCTACAAAGGCTACATACCTTTCGGGCCTAAAGCGGTCCAAGAATCCAGTTCTGACATGGCGTTCCACCCTTTTGACCGCATAAAAATTGGAGCCGCCCCTGGGGTTTGGAAGCAGATAAGCCCAGCCAGCTTTAGGTATTTCAGCCTGATGAAGAGTCAAGTACCCTGTTCCTGTTATCGGTGCATAAGTCACGGTTACCATAAGCCCACTATGTAACTAAGGCATTTAAATCTATCCCTCCAATAAGCACACAAGGAGGTAACCATGAACGCTACACAAGCATTCGCTATTGCAGCCTTGGCCTTGGTTCTGGCCATGTCAGTAGGTTCAGTTGCAGCGGAAATACCGACGCCAGGGCAGCAGTCTACAGCGCCCATGTGCGATGGGATAATGTGCACGCTGGAGGGCGGCGGGACCTTCATGACATCGGTTGATGATGAAGGCAATACGGATGGCGTTTGGCTTATAATAAACCCTAACTGAACATAGAGACGCCTCTTTTTTTTATTTTTCAATTTTATATTCAGCACTTTGGCGTAGTGACCTTTAAATTGCTTTCTTCCAATTAGTTGCCATGGGGAAGGCACTGACTTACGCGCTCGCGCTTGGGATGAGCATTCTCGGCCCGGCCCAGATGGCAGGACAGGAGCCGCTGAAGATTGACAAGCAGGATTACGCGCAAGTGTGGCGCGTGCCGGTGAGGGTGTGGGTTAAGGACAATCAGGGCAATTACGTCCGTGGCCTTGGCGAGGATGATTTCTATGTGGAGAAAGGCAAGGGAAGAATCAAGCGAAGAATCAAGCCCCTGGACGTTGACGAGTATTCCGCAACGGATGATGATTTCTCCGGCGTCTGCCTGCGGGTGGGCAATGACAGCAGTAGAAGCGTAATAAGGGAACTCACCGGAGGCGAAGACGAGGTGCTGCCTGTGGAGGCAACAGAAACTGGCGTAAGGCTGTCTGCGCCATACAGGCAGGTGCTGGAGGACGGCCAGAAAGAGATTGGCGCCATGCGTGATTCCAACCCCCAGATACTCGACCCCAAGAAAAGCCTAATAAGCGGCGGGGTTTTCGGGGTGAAGTCCATATTCTCGCCCTACGTGCAGGCAACTGAGATAGGCAAGATTGCTGATTACCTTGGGCCGCGGCTGGTGGATGAATACCTCAAGATAGAGGGGCTGAAAGACAGGCTGGAAAAGGCCAGTTCCAAGGAGGCGGGGGGGATAAGGGTGCAGCTTGAGGAAGCCGTGCGCCTGTGGAATAGTACAGCGCTATACCACAACATGGCAAAGGAAGCAAGGCTGCTTGAGGACCTGACGCCGGCGTGCAGGGACAAGAATAAGGCCCTGGTGCTTGTCACAGACGGGCTTGACACGGTTCTGGAAAGATATGGCGAGATAGATAAGGGGCCAGGCTTCATCCAGGACCTGAGGGACGCGTACAGCCAGAAGGATTACCAGGACCTGCTGGGGATCCTTGCAAACAGGGGGATAGTCCCCGTGCCGGTGTATGCGGTGATGAGGAAGGTCAGCGGGGGCGCAGACACGAGGAAGATAATGGAATTCAAGGAGGCCGTAGCCAAATCAGGCGGGAAGGAAGTGGAGCTCGGGGCAGGCAAGCTGGGGGGCATATTCCCCTACGTCCTCGAAAAGGAATCCAACCACTACGTCCTCTACTTTTCCCATGAAAGCATGGAAGGCATCAGGAGCGTGAAGCCAAAGCCAGTTGACGGGAGTCTTACGCTCACCTACTCGGAGCCTGTCATAACGAAGCCGGACGAATCAATGCTCAACAGCGTATTCAGGAACCAGAAGGATTACAGCAACGAGGACGTGCTGGTGGCCGCTATGGCCGCATCCCAGGGCTTCAGGCAGGGTATTGGTGTGGTCGTGGACAGGGGCGCAATACTCACGGCAATAAGGCATGCAAGCGACCCAGTTGTGCTGAAAGAGCTTCAAACCGCCAGGTATGCGCTGGACCTCTCCAAAAGCAGGTACGGGACAGAAAGGGAGAAGAAGGCCGCCAGCGAAGACATTGGGGGCGTGCCTGAAGGCATTGCGTCAGGATTCTGCCCTCCCGGCCAAGACAAGAGGCTGCTCGCACTGGATAATGTGCTCTGCTCGGATGGCATTTAGCCGGCCAGTCACCACAGGTCCAGAAAAGTGACCTTCATGGCCGTCTTCCCCCGGTGCATGAACTTCAGCCTCGCCATGTTCGCCACCGGCTTGTATTCGCTCCTCTTTATGAAATCAAGGGCTATATTCTTCAGCTCTGTCAGGTTGGAACCCGGAGGGTGCTCTATCTTCGCCAGGTTTATCCAGCCGTAGTTGCAGCCCGAGTTCTCCGTGGGGCCCCATATCTGGATGTAGACGATTAGTTTTTCAAAATCTTGAATAGACATGCCTACGCCTCTCGAAAGACTTATCTGCTTCTCTCCTGATTTTCCTTATGCCTTCTACAGACAGAGTTTGATGTTTATCAGTAAAAACTTTCTATAAGAATCACGGCGCAATCCTCTTCCCCGTCTCCAGGTCAATCACTGCAATGACCTTCGGGGTGCACGTCTTGGCCGCGTTTATCGCGAGGTGGGGCTCTGTTGTCTCTATCTCCTTTATGAATATCCCGGGCACCTTCCCCGGCTGTTCAGCGCCTTCCTTCAGAATGCCTTTGAATTCCTCATCCAGCTCGAAATCATAAGGGTCCGAGAGCACACAGTGGCCTGACTTAACGCAGCCCTTCTTGTTGTAGACAATCCTCAGCCTGAAGACCTTCCTGACCTTCTTGTCATGCTCGTAGGCGGCATCATAATCGCTTCTTGAGGCTTTTTGGGTAGCTGTTGCTGCTGTTTGTGTTGGCTGCTGTGAACTCTCATTTGCCTTTGATGCCGCGTCAATTACACCTGTTCCTGGCATAAATCACCTATTACAGACTAATTAATAAATAAGAAATGTGTGGCGACTAGGAAAACTAATAAAGCCGTCACATATCTGCATTATCATCTATAACGCCGTTATATTTAAGTCTTTGCAGGCATTGCCGCAGTGGTCTTGGACCCCTTGCCCTTGAACCCGACGGCTGCGATTATAATGCCTATTATAACAAGCACGATGCCCGCTATCATGTATGACTGGTCGCTGCTGTATAAGCCCGCCACAGCAAGGCCTATAATAAGCACTATAATGCCCACTATTCCGAGAGCCTTTCCCATTTTAAACCCTCCTTTGCATATAATTATACCATATATTATAAAAGGCTTCCTTATATTCCTGCGGGCTTATGGGGCTTTGCACCTAAAGTCCTAATTTGAGCTTACTTTAGGTGCAGGATTTATATTAAAGGTGCAGAAGTCGGGCTTAATGCCCAATTCATGCATCTCATGTATCAGCACCACTATGTTATGGGCTATC
>JACQOB010000140.1 GCA_016202745.1 Candidatus Aenigmatarchaeota archaeon
ATATAAGACAAATTACTAATCTAAGTCCCCAAGAGGTTGCCACTTCTATCAATCTTCTGGAAAAAATAGATTATATCCAAACTCTTATGGAAGATATTCCAGATAGAAGCCCACATAAAGTATGTAGTCTTACTGAAGATGGTAAGAAAGTATTAGAAGTACTAGGAATAGAATAAAAGCCTTCCTGGATTCAGAAACGCCTCACCCCCCGAAGTCGTATTTCCTCGCCTTCCGGACCCTTTCCGCGTGTATCCGCACTGGAAGCTGCGGCAGGGGGAGGTGGTACTTGTTTGTCGCCACGGGCACGTCCCGTATGGCCATCTTGAAAAGCATCGGGGGGATCACTATGGACAGCACCACAAAGGAGATTATGACCGTGTAGAAGGGCGCAGCAATCACCCCGGCCGTAAGCATTATCTGGGCTATTACAATGGAATACTCGCCCCTCGGCATCATCCCTATGCCCATTATCTTCTGCTCCCTGGCGTTAAGGGACATAAACCTCGCCAGCAGGCCGCAGCCGATGAACTTGGCCAGCAGCCCTACGACAACCAGGGCGATTATGAGCGGGTAGGAGTTGAAGAAGGCGCCCAGGTCCAGCATTATTGAGCTGTAGGCAAAGAAAATCGGGATGAACAGCCCGTACCCAATGGTCTTGGCCTTTGGTATTATCGCCGTCTCCGTAATGGGGGATTTGCTCATCGCGACTCCGGCGAGGAACGCCCCGGTGACCGCGGCTATGCCTATCTGCTCGCTAAGGAAGGCTATTCCGAAAAGTATTGTCAGCGGGAATGCTATCAGCACCTGCTCATCCTTGATCCGCTGCAGCTTCGCAAGGAACCAGCTTACCGCCTTTGACCCCGCCGTAAGCATTAGCAGCATGAAGCCCACTATGGCTAGGAAGAGCGTGAATATCTCAAATACCTGGACGCCTCCAAAGGAGACGAAAGTGCTCAGTATCGCCAGGGCCAGTATGGCTATTATGTCATCCGCCACACCAGTAGTCAGGAGGATGCGACCTATGCTGCTGTGGAATTCCCCCGCCTCCACAAGGGTCCTGATGGAAATGGCAGTGCTTGTTGAAATTATGGCTATCCCCAGGAATATGCCAGCCTGTATGGAGCCGAATATGAGATAGCCCACGCCGAACCCCAGGAAGAATGACACGAATGCCCCTCCGGCCGCCAGTATGCTCCCTATGTACACGTGCTCCCTGAACTCATCCACCTTTGTCGACAGCCCTATGAGGAACAGCAGGAAGATGACGCCCAGGTTGGCAATCTGCGCCAGGAACGGCTCCGGCGAGACCAGGGCAAAGACAGGTCCCAGCATTATGCCTGCAAACAGCTCCCCCACGAGGGAAGAGAAGCCTGCCTTTTCCGCTATCCATCCGAATATCTTCGCCGTTATGAGCAGCAACGCAATGCTCAGGAATATTTCCGCTCCCATATATACCACACATCAAACGTGGAAGGCGTAGCGAGGCCGTAAGGCCGAGCAGCCTCTTTGCTCCACCGCTTTTTCTGAAAAAAGCGGTGAAGGCTATGCCACCACGAATTCCATCACCCAATACTGTTTCCCTCTCGACTTCCTTGCCTTCTGGTATCCTTTCATGAATGCCTCCGTTTCATATCTTGAGCAACTTCCTGATGATGTCAGCCAGCCGCACATACCCCGCCACCTTCCCGTCGGCGTCGGTTATGAGCAGATACTTGAAATCCTGCGCCACCATGACATCCAGCGCTTCCCGCGGGGTGCAGCTGAGCCTTCCGGCCACAGCCTGCCTCATTATTGAGGTCACGGGCTCCTTCAGCAGGCCTCCGCCCAGGTGGCCGTTCATCACAGGTTCCATGGCAGCTAACGGGCTTTCCTTGACAAGCTTGAGGAGGTCCTTCTCCCTCACTACCCCCACCAGCCTGTCCTCCCTGTCTATCACCCCAAAAAAGCCCGTCTTTCTGCCGGAGACCAGCCTCAGGAATCCTTCCACTGTCGCTTCTTCGTTGATTGTGGGGCACTCCAACACGAGATCTTCTATAGTTTCCATAATTTCTCTCCG
>JACQOB010000149.1 GCA_016202745.1 Candidatus Aenigmatarchaeota archaeon
CATCGGCCCTGTCGAATAGCCCGCCAACACGCCAACAAAACCTTTTCCCAAAAGGCTTCATCCAAATGCGACTAACGGACCCGGAGGGATTTTCACACCACTTTTCCTAATATTGAAAAAAGCTGTGCCTTGAACCCCCGACCCCTGGCTATCATCCACTGCCTGCGCAGTTCAACTCTTCCATGAACAGGCTTCAGGCCTGCAATAGAAGACCAGTGCTCTCCCCGGAATGGAAGGCGTAAACGAGCTGCGAACCACAAACCGGCTATAACATAGCCGGCAGGCATTCGCAGCGAGTTAGCCTCCTTTTTCGATTAAACCTTTTTGAAAAAGGTTTATCCGGCTGAGCTACGGGCCCATACTATAACTATACGGCACCGGTCAATTAATAAGAGCTACCAGGGGGTATCCTTCACCTTCAGCTTGTATGCGGCAATGTTGGAAACCCAGTGGAACAGGGGCGTTATCACAAGCAGCAGCACGGCCCAGGAAGGGTTCACTGCCACCAGAAGCGCTGCAAAGAAAAGGGATCCAATGATGAAATCCTCCTGGTCGAGCAGCGGCGCAGGCTTTCCCCTCTGGATGCCGTAGCGCCTCTTGATGAAGCTGCCTGCAATGTCGCCTACCATGGCGCCGAGGCCCAGCAGGAAGCCCAGGTGGAGGCTCATTGGTGTTATTGACAAGGGCACGGGTGATATGCCCCACGGGAGGAAGGGATACGACTGGATCATTATGAAGGATATGAACACGGCTATTGCAACGCCCCATATAAGCCCTTCCCACGTTTTTGCAGGCCCCAGCAATGGCTTTCCCATGAATCTCCTGCCGCCATCAATGGGCTTCTTCCCCTTGAACAGCGGGACAAGGCCGTTGGCTGCGTAAGCGGGAAGTATCAGCCATATTGCTTCCACAAGCGTGTAAATGTCGAAAACCATGGTTTCACTTTCCGCTATAGCCGCCTGGCCTTCTCAATATGACGTGCCATTCTTCGGTGGGCGTCTCGATATGCTCCATTATTTTTCCTGCCACGAATGACGTGTCCATGAAATCGTCCTTGACCCTGTCCGGCTTTGCGCGGAAGAGGTCAGTTTTCATGCCACCAGGGGAAAAAACGGAGACTCTTATGCCTGTCCCCTTCAGCTCTTCCCTCATGCATCCCGTGAATGACACAAGTGCCGCCTTGGAAGCGCCATACGCTATGTGGCCTGCGTTATAGCTGACAGCGGATGTGGATCCTATGTTCAGGATGTGGCCGCTCCCCTGCCTTTTCATGGCGGTCACGGCAGCCTGTGAACAGTATATGGGCCCGAACAAATTGGTCTCAAACATGTCCGTTATTTCCTGCTCTGTGATCTCCTCTATACCAGCCATTTTCCATACTCCAGCGTTATTAACCAGCACATCCAGCCTGCCAAATTTCTCGACTGCCGTATTCACAAGAGTTTCACAATCGGCCTTCTTTCTCACATCCATAATAACTGCCGACGCGTTTGTGGCTTTTTTCATCTCATATTCAAACATTTCCAGCGCCCGCTCCTCCCTGCCTCCCAGGACAAGGGAATATCCCCTTTCGGCAAAGCCCCTGGACAGCGCAGCCCCAAGGCCCTTGTATGCGCCTGTAATGGCGGCGATTTTATTATCCGGCATGGTCTTAAGTTTAAGAGAATAACTTATAAGCAGATGGGCCAGTAGATCAACGGTAGATCGCGACCTTCGCAAGGTCGTGGCTTCGGGTACAAAACAGTTTGCCGGCAAAGCAGATTGCTGCTTGAGACAATGTAACCAAGCAGCCCTGCATAACAGTCGGCTTCTGTGAAGCTCCCGACTGGTCCATCACCTTTTCATTCCATCCAGAATTCCCTTTGTTGTATTCATCCTGTAGGTGGCGGCTTCAATGTCTTGCCTGGTAAGCTCCAGCCTTTCGCCGATCTCGTATAATCCGGATATAGCAGCTTCGGCGCTCTCAATCAGGCTTCTCTTGAGTGATTCGTCTATTGGTGCCCTTCCAACTGCTTCCATGTATGCCCTATAGTCCCTTACCAGCTCGGATGTGTAGTCTCCCATAATGGGCCCGGCAAGATTTTCGTAAAGAGCTTTGGAAGGCTTACATGCCTGCTGGCTTGATCCCATTGATCACAGCCGGACTTTGAACAGCCTCCTTTTTGCTCCACAGCTTTTCACGATTCCCGAAGGGAATGTGCCCATTCCTTCGGAATTGGGTCTTGAAAAAAGCTGTGAATCGAACTTGCGACCCCTCGATCTCAAAGGGCGCATGGCTTAACGGCCAATGCGCCTGCTTATCAGTCGAGTGCTCCATATGTAAGCTGCCGATACCTAGTCGGTTAAGCATAACCACTGAGCTACGGGCC
>JACQOB010000002.1 GCA_016202745.1 Candidatus Aenigmatarchaeota archaeon
ACTATCAATAAGGCCAGAAGTCTTAACCTCATGTATATTGATTCTCTCCGGGGGCTTAAATTCAGGAAGGTTTTAATTAGGCGCTATCAGAACAATTCAAAGCTTCTCTATCTTGCCGTTCTTGCCGCGCGAGACCTGCAGCTGGCCGTTCCATTCCTTGACCCAGCCGTCAGTGATCTTGAGCTTGTCGCCGGTCTCTACCGTGTCTATCTCGTCGTTCCAGAGCGTCAGCTGGATATCCCCCGAGTCGTCCTCTATCTTGGCGTTGCACACCCTTCCGGGCTTGTCGAACTTGAGGAACTCCCTTACCTCACCCTTCTCGATTACCTCGACTTCCTCCAGCGTCGCATTGGAGTTCGCCTTCAAATGGCTTATTTTCATGCAAAGAATTAGCGCACAAGGATATAAAAAGGCATCAGAGGGCTTTCCCGCCAACCACGGCCACTATCTTGATTGCGTCATTCTTCCTCATCCTGGAAATGAAGCCCCTCAGGCATTTCACGGTGTCCCGCTTTTTCACGGGCGTATTACGTGAAAGGTAATCCCCGCCAAGGATCATCCTGTTGTAATTCCTGCACATCTGGCCGCTATCGGACATCCTGGGATACCTGAAAACGACCTTCCTGCAGTTCAGCAGCAGGGTCTTGATTGCTTTACCTTGGACAAATGCGGACCTCATAGAAGTTATTCTTGCATTCCGGAATTAAAGCCTTGTGTATTTCCTCTCCGCCAGGGCCTCGTCAACCCTTCTCCTGAACCTTTCCTCATCCCTTTCCTCCCCCGCCAGGAACTCAGGCGCTTCAAAAGGATTATTGATATTGCTCCTTAGATGGGCAACATAATGGTACGTATTCCCGGTGGAGCCTTCCATTCTCCTCTTCAGCAGGACGGTCTCCCTCCTGTCCGAGTATGGCCCGCGCACCTCGAAGCTGTCATACCTCTCGAATTGTGGCGCCTCGTGTTCAGGCTTCCCTGGTCTGGCATTCATACACAGAATATGCATCCTCGCATATAAAAGTTTGAATTCCGCCCGGGCGCATATTATTCCTTTAGGAATAAAAACAGTCTCATATATTCTCAATAGTCTTCCCCAGGGAAAGAACCTTCCCTTGCTCAAGAGGGGATATCCCCTCTTACAGCCCTATCTCCCCTTAAAATGAGCATAACTCTCCATTTCATTCCCCAGGGAAAGAACCTTCCCTTCCTGCAGGTAGTCGCCCATGATGTGCATCCCGACAGGCAGGCCGCCAGCAGAGCCGCAGGGGACGGAAAGCATTGGTATTCCGGCCAGGTTTGGCGCGACGGTCAGCACGTCCATCATGTAGTTCTCCAGGGGCGTCAGCTTCTCTATTTCCGTGAATTTCGGGGCGACAACCGGCATCGTTGGGGCTATCAGGGCATCGCAATTCCTGAAGGCTTTCCTGAATTCTTCAATTATCAGCGTCCTCACCTTCATGGCCTTCAGGTAATACTGGTCCCTGAAGCCGGCCATGCGGCTGTACGTGCCCAGCAGGATCCTCCTTTTCGCCTCCTCGCCCAGGTATTTTGTCCTGACTTCAGAGAAATACTCATTCATGGAGCCCTCCACCCTCTCCTCAGCCCCGTATCTCATCCCGCAGAATTTTGCAAGGTTTGTGGAAGCTTCAGCCGCGGCAATTACATAATATGCAGATAGAGAATGCCTTGTATATGGAAGTGACACCTCTTTGTATGTATGCCCCTCTGATTCCAGTTTTTTTATCCCATACCATACCAACTTGGCTATTTTTTCATCAACACCCTCAAAATACTCCTTTGGGATGCCTATTTTCATTTTAGAAGGTTTCAGAACATACTTTTCTGCCGGTTTGTTTATTGAGGTTGAATCCAATTGATCATAGCCGGCAATAACAGAAAGCATTAAGGCAATATCATCAGTTGATTTGGCAATGACGCCTATCTTGTCCAGGGAGTTTGCATAGTCAACAAGCCCGTATCGCGACACCCTGCCATAAGTAGGCGTGAGTCCGGCTACGCCGCAGAAGCTTGCCGGGCAGGAGATGCTGCCGCCCGTGGACTCCGCTATCGCAATATGCGGCTCATCCAGCGCCTTCACCAGCCCGGCAGCCCCCCCTGAAGAGCCGCCGCAGGAGCGGGAGGGGTCAATTGGATTTTTCGGAACCTTAAATCCGCAGTTTGTCGAGAATGTCCCGAACCCGAACTCGTCCTGGGCGGTCTTCCCCACCACCACCCCGCCCTGCTCTTTTGCCCTTGCAATGGATGTGGCGTCAAATGGCGGCATGTATGCCTCAAGTATCCTGGAGCCAGCGGTGGTCCTTATCCCTCTGGTGCAAATGTTGTCCTTCACCGAGACGGGCAGGCCCGGCAGCCTGGCTTTCCTGTTCACTGCCTCCAGCTGCCCTTTGGCCTCCCTGTCGGCCAGCGTTATGAAGAAACTGTATTTCCTGTCAAGCCCATGCATCTTCCGGAAAAGCCCTGAATAGAAGCCTTCCAGGTCAAGGGAACCGCTTCTCACGCCATCAAGGAATTCGGGTACAAGCATATCAATTTCCCTTGGAGAATCCGGCTTATATAACCGCCCTATCTTTTCCTCAGTTCAGTGCCCACCATTGCAACAAGGGCCTCCTCGCCGGCAGCGGTGAGGACGACATCCCTGTCAAGGAGGAAAGTGTCTATGTTGCTCTTCAGGACATCTTTTAGCCCCCTGTCTGCATGCCAGGACGCGCATTCGGCGGCGAGCTTTGGTATCAGCTTCTGCTCCTCCTTGCGTATCAGCGCCGTGAAGTGCCTTTCCACCCTGTGCTCCACGGCCTCTATCTTTGACCTTACCTCCGGATCCACGCCCTCCAGGTCATTCGGCCTGATGAAGCCCATCTCCGACCAGAACCGCTTCTGTGACGAGCCGATATCCCCCTTCAGCTCCGACAGCTGCTTGTATTTCCTGCTTATGAAGGACATCATCCCGCTCGCCAGCTCCTCCACTGATTTCCCCGCTATCTCCTTCGGTATCTCCTCATCAAGCTGGATTGCCCCCGGCTCCCCTCCGCCAAACCATTCGGGCATCACGGTGAAATAGTGGAATATCCCGCTGTGCAGGAACCCCACCTCAATGGATACCAGCTGGCCCTCGTGCGCCCCTGTCCCGGCAAATTTCCTTTCGTAGAAATACAGGGGGTTCGCGGCCAGCTTCTTCGCGAGCAGCAGGAATTCCCGGAAGTCCTTCCCGGCCCACAGGATGCTGTTCTCCTTGTCAGATATCTGCTGTGAATAGAATATGTCAGGCCCGCCCTCGCAGAACCTGATGATCTCCTTTTTAGCCGACTCAAGGTCTTGGGCCATGTTAATTATTTATTGCGCCACTCTTATATCTGATATGCCCAAGACCATGCCCAGCCTCAAGGAGAAGAAGCGGTACATATTCTTCAGGGTCCACTCTGACGGGAAGCTGTTTTACCCTGACATGAAGAACGCGATTGTCAGCAGCCTCCTCAACTGGCTCGGCGAGCAGGAGCTTGCAAAGGCGAACATCTGGGTTGTCAAGAACCTGTGGGACGGGAGCAGGGGCGTGATCAAGTGCTCGCACAGGCACGTTGACTCTGTGAAGGCGGGCCTCAGCATGGTGCACCAGATTGGCGACCAGAGGGTCATACCGGAGACGCTGAGGGTGGCGGGAACCATCAAGTCAGGGAAGTCCGGGTTGTCCGGCACAGGTGAAGCCGTCCAGAAAAGGTAACCGTCACGCTCCAGTAGAAATGCGAGCAAGAAATCATGGGCTTATTTATTAACCATCCCTTCCATATTGCTTCTATGCTGTTGTTCCTGCTGGGCATACTGGACATGTTTGCGGGCGTCCTGCTCATGGCGGGGAAGGTGGCTCCCCTGACAGAGAACGGCCTGGTTTTCCTGATAGGGATACTGTTCGTGCTCAAGGGCGCCTGGTCCATGCTGGCGGCAATGGCGGCCGGCTTCTTTTTCGACTTCCTTGGCATCGTGGACATCTTCGCGGGCCTCTTCCTGCTGCTGGCCGTCTGGAACCTGTATTTTGACTTCTTCCTCTACATGGGCATAGTTGTCATGCTCAAGGGGCTGTATTCGTTCTTCGCGGGGTGGGTCTCGCCCTGACCGCTTTTCTTACAGGAGCTGCCGCTTCCTCAGAAAAGCGGTCGAGAAGAACTTGAACTGTTAATCAATAATATTTGATAACTATCAACGCTTCCTGGTCTTGCCGGGCAAAAGAACTGTAAGCCAGCGTTATCAGTTATTGGTTACTGCTACTTCAGCAGGCCGTCTATGTCATCAAGGGTGGATTCCAGGTCGCCGACTCCTGCGCCCACCGTAGAAACCTCGTTTGACGCCTGCTGGGGAGTTGTTATCCTTACCCCGGACGGGCCTGCGCCCGGCAGCATTCCCATGCTAAGCAGGGCTGCAAAAACCCCAATGATCAATACAACCACCAATATAGCGGCCGCAGCGTTCCTTTTCATGCGCCCTCACCCCTCCCATTCCTGAAATCATCACCAGAGCCGCCTGTGCTTATGCTCCTTATGCTTCTTATGAATCTTACGCACTCCTCAGTGTTCTCCGGGATGGTGCAATACTCTTTGCATTCGGCGAGGGTGCCGCAGCCGCCAGGGCCCCTGAAATCATCAGGGAGGCTGCCCCTTCTCATCAGGTCAACCATTGACCCCGAGCAGTACTGCAGGAATTCGCTCTCTTCCCTGTTCTTTGCGCCCAGTGTATAATCAGGTATCCTGCATGTCATGCCGTATGTCGCATCGCCCCTCTCGAGCACGGCCGTAATGACGCAGTTGTCGCCGTCCAGTCCCTTGATTGTCACAAGGGGGTTGATTTCCCCCTTTGAGGTGAATGTCACGCCTTCCCTGCAAATCCTGAAGGCCCTTTCGAAGCAGCCCTCATTCCCGCATTCCACAGGCTCGTCCTTCACGATCTCATTGGCGTCATCCGATTTGCCAAGCATGTAGTAGAGTATGTCCTTGAGGACCACGTGTTTTATGTACTGTATGTCATGTTTTATCTCGTTTATGTCGTCCTTCGTGAGCGTCTCAAGCCTGCTTCTCAGCTTCTCCTTTATCTCGTCCACCTTTCCCCCGGCAGACTTGAACATGTCGGCTATCTTCCTGTACCTCTCCTCCTCGCCGGAGCCAAGGGAGGCGTAATAATCAGCTATCGCGTCTGTCTTTCTCGCAAGCCCGTCAATCTCCTTCTTCAACTCCTCCATCTTAAGCGCCACCTGCAGCAGCTTTGTAGCGTCCGGCACGCGCTCCACAGGCTCCACGTAAACATCATCATCGTTGCCAGGCAGGACGCACCTTGCGAACACCACGTTGCCCGCATCATTCTTCTTGATAACCATCTCGCCGCCCTGCTTCTCGCATTTTTCATAGGCCTCTCTCGGTATTTCGCCCACGAATTCCGTCTCTGCGCACCTCAGGAAGCGGCAGCCGTTCTTGTCTATCCCGTCAGCCACCTTAAGGCCGCGGTTTGTGCACTCCGCCACCGTCCTGTCCTTCTCCTCCGCTGTCAGCGTCCTGCACACAGGCTCCCTGTCCTCAATGCAAACGCCAATCTTGCAGCCGTCCTCCTCGATCACCACGGCGTTGAGGCCCGCGCCGGTGCACTTCCTGATGCCCTGCTCCACCTGGTCAGGCGTTGGGCATATCCTGCCGTGGCCGAATATCGAAACAATTGGCACCTCTGTCCCGTCCTCGAACTGGCATACCGGCACCCGGCAGTCGTTGCGGTCCTCCTTTATTGAGGGCTCGCCGCCGCCGGCCTTGCACCTTGTGAAGAACGTCTCCGGCACTGTCGGGCATATCACATCGGAAGCTTCGCACACGACATTAACAGAACCCTGCTCGTCCTTGATCTCGCGGCACTTGGACACTGTCGATTCGCATTCGCCTTTCCTTCCTATCTTTGCGCCCGCCGCATGGGCAAAGCACTCATTGGAATATGTCTTGCCGTCAATACCACATACAGGTGCATAATATTCAGGGCAGGCAAAGCCAGACCCCTCGCAGTTGACTGCCTTCTTCACAACATGGGCTTCGCTGTCAGAGCATTCTGTGACCTGGCACCCTTCCTCGTTCCTGAACTCCCGGCATGTGATTGTGGTGCTCCCTGAGCAGTCCACTGACCTTGTTGAGGTGCCTTCACCCGAGCATTCCTTCACAATGCAGCCGTCCTCGTTCTTGTATTCCCTGCATGTTATCGTGCCTCCGCCTTCCCTGCAATCGCGGGGGCATGTGTCCGGGTTCTCGCCTTTGTATACATTGCAGACATTGTCTCCGCAGAAATATGTCGGGCAGTCAACTGATCTTGAAATGCTGTTTCCTGAATAATCATAGCATTCCTTCACAATGCAGCCGTCCTCGTTCTTGTATTCCCTGCATGTAATTATCTGCGTGGCAGGGCATGTTATACCTTTTGTTGTCTGGCCGGCCTCATCAGTGCATTCTCTTACAGTGCAACCTTGGTCATTCTTGTATTCCTTGCAAACAATGCCCCCTGATCCGCCATCTTCTCCTTCATCTGTCAGCCCGTCGCAATCGTTATCCTCCCCGTCGCCGGCTATCTCATCTGTTGGGCCAACGGCTCCCCTGCATTCACTCCAAGCGCCGTTCTCACATGTCGTTGTACCAAATTCACATACACCCCTATCTGTAGTGCCGCATCTCTTTGTCTCACCTATTGTGCATGTTTGAATATTGGTTTTTTTCTGTAGGCTGATTCTTTCAGAAACATGAATGGCTGCTTCTACCATAACCCCTGAGATGCTGCCAGTTTCATAATCAGGCGCAGTTGCTTCAAATATATACTCGCCAGCTGCCAGGGCAAATATGGCAGACCCCGAAGATGTGTCCGAGACGCCCAGAAGATTCCTGTTCTGGTCAAACGCCTGTACATAAGCGTTAGTTAATGCCTGGCCTGTGGACTGATCCATTACGGTTATATCAACCGATGTGGTGGCAATTTGTGCTAGACCTGCAGAAACTGCAAGTATGAATGTAATAGTTATGGCAGCAAGAAAACTTTTCATGTATTATTATTATTGCACTGAAGGTATAAAAACCTTTTAAGTCTGTCTGGAGGGCAAATGCCCATTTATTAATTGCATAGAATACATTTCTTATGGACTTCCAGGGCGTTTACCAGTATTACTCAAGGGAGGATGTGCAGGAGGCCATCCTCGGGCTTGCAAGGGGCAGGGAAGTTGCAGGCGTCTTCAAGACAGGCAGTTTTGGCACACGGCCAAACGCCATGCATTACGGGAATGACATCCTCTCGCTTGTAAAGGCGGGTGTCATTGAATTCCACGCTTCCATAGAAAGATGGTCGAACCCCATGGGGATAAAAACGGACAATTATGAATCCCTCAGGACAGGCTGGGACATAATCCTTGACCTGGACTGCGAATCAATCGAGCACGGGAAGGTTGCCGCTGAGGTCATCCTGGATGCGCTCGGCCAGCACGGGATCGCGTCCCCCTCGGTGAAATTCACCGGCGGGACAGGATTCCACATAGGGATCCCCTGGGAGTCAATACCGAAGACCATAGACTACAAGCCCTCGCAAAGGCTTTTCCCTGATGTCGCAAGGAGTGTGGGCCTGTACCTCAGGGAATACTGCAGGGAAGCGCTTGAGAAGGAGCTCCTGAAGCGGTTCAAAGCGGTGGATCTCGCCAGGGATGTGAAGATGCCCCTGGAAAAGATAACCACTGAGACGGGCATTGACCCTTTTAAGATTGTCGATATTGACCCGGTGCTCATTTCCCCCAGGCACCTCTTCAGGATGGCCTATTCGCTTAACAGGAACAGCGGCCTTGTGTCGCTGCCGATTGACCCGAAATCCGTGGGCGGCTTCAGGAAGGAAAGGGCTGAATCCGATGGGATTAAGGTCGACCTGAAATTCCTGGAAAGGGGCGCTCCCGATGAGGCCGAGGTGCTGATTGCCGAATCCCTTGACTGGACGAGGAAGGTTAAGGAGGCCGAGAAAAGGAAGCAGTCCTGGGAGGCGATGGACAGGGAAATAGTGAAGCCCGTCCCGGAAGCGCACTTCCCGCCCTGCATCCAGCGGATATCGCAGGGCCTGGCGGACGGCAGGAAGAGGTCAATCTTCATCATCATCAATTTCCTCTCATCGCTCAAGTGGGGGTGGGACGAAATCGAGAAATACATCATAGAGTGGAACCTGAAGAACTCCCCGCCCCTCCCCGAGAGCTACATAATGGGCCAGCTGCGCTCCGGCAGGGCCAGGCAGAAGCCCATGCTGCCCCCCAACTGCCTCAACCAGGGCTATTACCAGTCGGTCGGGGTGTGCATGCCTGATGCGCTCTGCAGGGGCGGGGGAGAGTCCATTGCAATAAAGAACCCTGTCAATTACTCGCGGAAGAAATTCTTCGGCGAAGCGAGGCCCAGGGGGAATATAAAGAGAAGAGCGAAGGGATGATTATGCTGACGTTTGAATCGATAAGGAAGATTGTCAATGAGGAAAAGGACAAGCAGACGCTGGGAAAGCTGCCCGAGAACTTCTTCGAGGATGCCAGGGCCTACCTGAGGAACAAGCAGCGGCTTGCAAAGGGCAAGGAGGACCTGTGGGAGGTGGATTCCGCCAAGAGGCTTCTCCAGGACCTGCTTGAGATGCGCGAGAAGAAGCTGGTGCTGGCCGCCGTTTTCTTCGCGAGATCCGAAAGCAAGTCCGGCGATAACATCGCCGGCAGGCAAGCTGAGCCGGAAAATACGGCCGCGGACGAGGACAGGCTTTTCAGGTCGCTGGCGGACCTTATCGGCAAATTCCAGAAGGAAAGGGAGGGCATTTTCAGGGAGGAGGCTGAAGCAAGGAAATCGCTGGTGGCCCTGCTGGGCGACCTTCCCGAGTTCGTCGGGACAGACCTGAAGGCATACGGGCCCTACAGGGCCGGCGACATCGCCACCATGCCCGAGGACGTCGCAAAGATGCTGGCCGGGACGAAGGCCGCGAAGATCATTGAGGTGAAGTAGGATCAGTAAAATAGGTTATACAATATTATGCTTATTCCCAGGATTACCAGCAAGACTGGCAGGATATAGAAAAACGTTTTTACCCTTTTGGTTGAGCTGATAGGCATGCGCTTTTTATCCAATTCGTTGCCGTATTTTTCTGCCAATTCATAATAAGGGTGGCCTGTAATCAGGGAAGAATTCTTGTAATTCGCTGTGAGAAGTATAGCCCCTACTGCAATTGCAAATACACCCCCGTATACTCCTGAAAGCGCGTTTGTGTAATATAAATAAAATCCGATGACAAGAAGCGGTATTGAAAAATACCAGTGTTTTATATCCCATTTCCACCCCAGTTTATACGCTTCAACTGTAATGTCTCCAACTGTTTTATCTTTTGTCGCTTTTCTGGATAGCTCGTAATATATGAATAAACCGGCAGGCAGTATTATAATATAGTATACTAACACCTCAGGCAACGACAACCCGACAGTTAAATGCATGAAATACACCAGTGCTGTCATTACAATGAAATAAGCAGCCGAGATGCCAAAGGCGTTATTCATGAATATGCTTATGGTTTATTCAATAAAAGGGCGTAATATAAGGCAGGTGAAGTGATATGCAACCACTGAAATATGCCGTTTCCATAATCCTGTATAATGACAAAAAGCAATTTCTAGTTGTGAAGAGGCCTGAGGAAGAGAGGGATCTGGGCGGCATATGGGGCTTCCCTGCGGTTTCTTTTGACCCCTCCATGGAATCCTTCGATGGGGCTGTTGCAAGGGTGGGGAGAGAGAAATTGAATTGTGAGGTGGAGCCTGTCGGGAGGCTGCCCATAACAATTATACAGGAAAGGGACGGGTACGACCTTTTGCTTATTGACTATAAATGCAGGGTGGTGAAGGGTGAGCCCGATGTCCGCAAGGCCAGGACTTCCGCGACAAAGTACGCTGACCAGAAATGGACTTCTGATCCGGGGATCCTAATGGAAGGCGCGGAGAAGGGCTCCTGCTGCATCCAGCTCTTTTTGCATGACATTGGTTTGTGGCCAAGGGAGAAGTTCAGGACAAGCCTGAAATGACATATTTAAGTATTAGCTTAGAATAGATGAGTGATCCCATGAAATACCCCAAAAAGATCAGGACATACTGCCCGAAGTGCAGGAAGCACACCCAGCATACTGTCAAGGTTGTCAAGAAGCGCGGCAGGGGCACGGCCCACCCGATGTCCAAGAGCGCGCGGCAGAAGGACAGGATGAAGCGCGGCTACGGCGGGCACGGGAAGTTCTCCAAGCCGGCGGTGAGCAAGAAACCGACGCAAAAAGTGGACATGAGGCTGCAGTGCGATGTGTGCAAGAAGATGCACACAAGGGGCACAGGGTTCAGGGTCAAGAAATTTGAGCTAGTGTGATGGTGATTCAATGGTCAGCCAGTTTGTGAAAGTCAAATGCGAGAAGTGCAAGAACGAACAGGTCATCTTCGAGAAGGCTGCCTCGCAGGTGCACTGCCTTGTATGCAATGAGGTGCTCGCTATTCCGACGGGCGGCAAGTCGGACATAAAGGCGAAGATACTTGGCGGGGTGAAATAGATTTCTAGTCAGCCAGCATGTGCTCCTTGTGCAGTAAAAGGCTTCTCACAAACCAGTACATCGAGTAGAGCTCAAAGGAGAATGGGAAGTAGCCGAGGTAGCCGAGGACTGGCATCTCGAATATCTTGAAGAACCCGATAAAAGGCAGGTTGTAAGTCCATTTTGGTATTGCCCAGTAATTCCAGAACTCCCAGAGGAACCCAAGGATTATCCCGGCAAGGAGGAGTGACAGTGGTATCGCGAGCTTCCGATCCTTTAGGTGCCCTATGACGCTGGGCTGCTTGTGCATATAGTTGATGGGGTCAAGTATTAGGAAGAAGCTGAGCCAGATGAGCGGGAACGCAAACGCCGGGATGAATATTGGCGCTAGGAAAAACACAATGCCGAGCCCAATCATTGAATGGAGCATCCTTTTAGTGATGTTATGCCTCTTGCGCAGCTCCATGCCGTCAAACAGGTGCACTGTGCGTATAAGCTCAACCGTCTCGAACAGGGCCGGAAGGACACTGGCGAAGGATGCGGAGCCAAAGATGTTCCTGAGGTTGCCAAGGTTCTCGGTGCCAAGATAACTCCAGTTCTGCAGCGGTATGTTGACGAACTCGAAGATCCACCAGAAGAGCATGGAGATCAGCAGCATGCCAATGAACTGCGGGAACCTGTTGCTTATTAGCGAGTCCTTCCTCAGCTTGTAGACCAGCGCGTCAATCGTGAGTATGTAGCCCAGCCAGACAATGGGGAAATACCAGCTGGCGAACGGCTGCACCTTCAGGAAGAAGTTTGCCTCGACCAGAATGATTAGTACAATGCCAAGGATGCCGTATTTCCTGAACATGGTATAATCTTGTCTGAACGCCCTAGTAAAATTTGCGCACGCTGGAAAGCATATAAAATCCATTGGTGTATTGATAGCTATGAGAAAATTCGGGAACCCCTCATACGGCGAGCTGGTGGTCTGCCAGATAGTGAAGCTGCACCCCAACTCAGCCGTGGCGAAGATGGTGGAGTACAACAAGACAGGGCTGATACATGTTTCTGAAGTGGTAAGCAGGTGGGTACGGGACATAAGGGAGTTCCTCAAGGAGAACCAGTATGTCGTCTGCAAGGTGGTCGGCATCGAGGGGGACACCGTATCGCTTTCAATGAAGCGCGTCCACCCCACCGAAGGGGAGAGGAAGCTCAACGAGCTGAAGAAGGAGAGGAAGGCGGAGAAGATGCTTGAGCTTGCCGCCAAGGCGCTTGGGAAGGACCTTGAGGGGGCCTATGCGGATGTCGGCAGGCAGATACTGGAGGAATTCGGGACGCTGACCAAGCTTTTTGACTTCGCGCTGAAGAACCCGGGCCTGGTCAGGGAGAGGCTGCCGAAGAAGTGGGTTGACGCCATCATCGAGGTGGCGGAGAAAAGCATAGCGGACAAGACGTACAGCGTCACCGCCGAGCTGAAGCTCATCTGCTACAGGCCTGACGGCATTGAGGTGATAAAAAGCGTGCTGACAAAGGCCAGGGCGGGCCAGAAGGACCTGGAAATCAAATACATCTCAACCCCCGTGTTCACCATTTCCCTGAAGGGCAAGAACTACAAGACCCTGGAGGCCAGGATAACGGAAACTGCCGAGGAGATTGTGAAGGAGATGAAGCAGAACCATGGCGAGGGCAGCTACACGGTGAAGGAATAAGAAGCTTATTGTATAATAATAAATTCAAGGTGATAGCATGGATGATCCTAAATACCGTTCAAGGGATTTCAGATTGTGGAAAGAGCCGGCTTACGTCACGGGATTCTTGGAAAGACATGGCAAAAGAATTAGTGATGACATATATCACATTAAGGATCTTACCGTCAGGTTAGGCGGGGAATCAGATCCGTCAAAATCTTATCTTTCTATTACGTGGCTGGAAGGGCGTGAAGAAGAAATGAATGATTTATTCAGAAAGTTGGATGTTCGTGTGGCCCCACTTATCATGCCCGAGGAATTTACAGCTCAAATGGAAGGCAAAGCGGTCCGGCTCTAATTCTTTTATAGCTTAAACCAAAATCTAAGCATGGTCCTGGAAAGCCTTGGCGACAGCCTGAAGCAGACGTTCCGCAAGATAGCGGGCCTTGGGGTGGTGGACAAGGGAGCTGTGGAGGCCATAGTGAGGGATTTGCAGCGTGCTCTCCTTCAGGCGGACGTGGATGTGGAGCTGGTTGTCCAGCTGTCGGGCGGCATCAAGAAGAAGATGCTGGAGGGCAAGCCGCCCGAAGGCCTGACGCTGAAGGAATATTTCATAAAAACGCTTTATGATGACATTGTGAAATTCCTGGGGGAAGAGAAAAGCGATGTCCAGCTGAAGAAACAGCACATCCTCCTGATGGGCCTTTTTGGCTCGGGAAAATGCGTACACCCAAAGAGCAACATTGTATTAGGCAATGGCCATGTCGTATCTGCAGAAAACCTATACGAAGACTACAGAACCCACGGAGAAAAACAGATTGAAGAAGGCACTATAATTGACCTTTCAGATGAGAATCTTCTTGTCCCGTCTTTTAACCCGCTAACACTTAAGATGGAAAACAAGAGGGTCACACACCTTTGGAGACTTAAGGGAAAGGAACTGTTGGACGTAAAACTTGACAGCGGCAGCGATTTTTCCGTCAAAGTAACTCCGGAGCACCCATTCTTTGTTCTTAGAGAGGGAGCTATCAGACAGGTAAGGGCCGATGAACTGAACGGCGATGATTTTGTGGCCATCCCAAGGAAATATGATTGTGAGAGCAGGGTAATGGATTTATATCCATATTTAAAAAAAATGGATCTTTGGGTATACAGCAACCCGGAAGCAATAAGGAAGGAAATAACATTAAAATACGGCACGATAAAAGAGGCGGCCAGAAATCTGGATTTCAGAAAGAATTACTGCAGCCTGACTTCAGTGATAAAAAGGGGGCAGGTTCCGATAAAGCTAATAGAGGCTGCTGCAGGCTCCTCACCCAAAATAAGGCTTAATGCCAGCGCCAAACCTGTCTTTTTCCCCAGATATCTTAATGCCGACCTTGCAGAGTTTTTGGGCTATCTGGCTGGAGACGGGCATATAACTAAACTCTATATGGAAATCTCAAATGAAGATCCGGAGGTAATTGAGAGGGTCTGCCTGCTCTCTGAGATGCTTTTTGGCATCAAACCCAAGCTGAAAAGAGATATCAGAACGAAAAGGATGTACCGAATCCACATTGCCTCCAAGACGCTGGCGTGCCTGATCACAAGAATCTTTGGGTTTAATGCAGGCAGAAAAGGAAGAAATCTTGGAATACCGCCGCTAATAATGACATCGGATAAAGACGTTGTAAGGGTGTTTTTGAGGGCTTATTTTGATTGTGACGCGTCCCTGTCAAAAGAGACACGGCAAGTAGAGCTGACATCGGAAAGCAGGAGGATTATTTACCAGACGGCGGCTTTGCTTTTAAGATTTAATATAACATCCACTATTTCCAGGAAGATTGTCAACAGTGTTCCCTACTGGAGACTGGCAGTCAGGGCGAGATACGCTGAACTGTATGCCGAGAAGATTGGTTTCAGGATAGCACGAAAACAGGGCAGGGCGGACCAATACAAGCAGATAGGAATAAGGCAGGGCTGCGGCAAGCTTGACATGATACCGCTGGCAGGCAGGCTGAAAGAGCTGAGGCAGTCGCTGGGGTTCTCTGTTGCAGACATACAGGAACATGTGAACAGCTATGGCCGGTATGAGATGTATGGGA
>JACQOB010000141.1 GCA_016202745.1 Candidatus Aenigmatarchaeota archaeon
CTGGTGTATAACCACTACCTGAATGATCTTCCTGTGAAATGGTTAGAGAATAAGGCGTTTTGAATAAGCTCCCAAAGCCGTGAATAACCGAAAGGTTTATAAAACTTGACTTAATACTATATGTAAGGTGGTTAAAATGCCAGAAACTTTACAACCGAGAAGATTAACATATGATGCTTCAAGTGATCCAGTTCCTGTGACTTTAATGGGGTTTCCAGTTGGGCAAATATTACCACTAAGATATTTGCAGTTACCTGATGAGAAACAAGTAGTATATCATGAGAGAATTATGAATATAGACCCTTACAATCCAGATATATTAGTTGCAGGAGTCTTGGTAGAAGAGAGCGGAAACAATTCAAGAAGAATAACTGTAGACGAAGTAGTTGATGAAATGCTTAAACAAGCAGTATTAGATGGTTTAAGATTGAACCATGCTAATTTAAGTTATGTTGGTTTTGATCCTGTGGAGCATAATCTCATTAGTGAAGATTTAAGTCGTAGGAGACAAAGTGGACAAAGTGTTTAGCGAATAGTTCATGCGCTTTATAGCCTATAATAGGACTACTGCGGAATTTTTATAAACCTGTGCCATCGCCGGCATCAATATAAGCCCGGCGCTGTTAAGAAGCCATATGGATACAATAGAGATAGACGGCTCCTACGGCTCTGGCGGCGGCCAGGTGATAAGGACAGCCGTAGGCTTGTCAGCGGTCACGGGGAAGCCTTGCAGGATCACCAACATACGGGCAGGAAGGCCCAACCCGGGGCTTCAGGCGCAGCACCTTGAAAGCATAAAAGCGGTTGCGCAGTTGTGTAACGCAAATGCTGAAAACCTTAGGATAGGCTCAAAGGAAATTGCCTTTGTCCCGGGAAGGCTTGAGCACAAGCCGCTCTCAATAGACATCGGGACAGCAGGCGCAATAACTCTTGTTTTGCAATCCCTCATGATACCAGCAGTCCATTCCGACAAGAAATTATCGTTCACAATAAAAGGCGGGACGCACGTGAAATGGTCGCCCTCCATTGATTATTTTGAGCACGTATTCTGCAAATACCTGGCCATGATGGGCATTGATGCCAAGGTGGAGGTTTTAAAATACGGCTTTTACCCCAAGGGTGGGGGATGCGTGAAAGAGGAAATAGAACCTGGGGAATTAAAACCAATAAACCTGGCAGAAAGGGGAAATTATCTGAAGACTGACATCTTCTCCACAGCCTCGCAGGACCTGAAAAATGCAAAAGTTGCTGAGAGGCAGGCAGATGGCGCAAGCAAAGCCCTGGACATAACCTACACAACACCGCGTTATGTTGATTCCCTTTCCACTGGCTCGGCTGTCCACCTGCATTCACATTATGAGAACTGCATACTGGGATCTGATTATCCTGGGGAAAGGGGACTTAAAGCTGAGCAGGTAGGCGAAAACTGCGCACTGCAAATGAAAAAGCAGATGGAATCCGGAGCATGTTTAGACGAGTGGATGGCCGACCAGATTTTGCCTTACATGGCCCTGGCTCCGCCTTCCTCTGTTTCCGTTGCCGCTGTTACAGACCATGTTAAAACCAATGTCTGGGTTATAGAGAAATTCCTTCCTGTAAAATTCCACATAGATGATAAAGCAGCGCCAATTACAATATCATGCCGGAAAGGATGAGCCCGACGATCACCGGCTGGTGCGCCAGGTAGATGAATAGCGAATGCCTTCCAAGAAAGGCCAGCGGTTTAACGATAACATTGCCGGAAAAATCGCCCAGGCTGAAGCTCCTTTTCCCTCCACTGTACAAAACGCTGCCCAAGGAAATGCCAAGCAGGAACAGGCCGTACCAGGGGAAAACCGGCTCATGGTCGAAGCTCGAGAATCCCCCTGGCTTCAGGCCAAGCCAGAGGAGCAGATGCGAATCAATAGTCATTGTGCCCAGATACAGGCCCATTATGATTATGGCAATACCCAGCGCAAATGCCGTGACGGCCTTCCTCCCCAGGAAAGGATAGGAAATGACTATGGAAAAGCCGATCAGGTGCAGTATGCCGAACCATATAATGTTTTGCGGGAACAGGATAAACGTGACTGCGGTAATGGCCAGGCCAAGGGAGAATATCCTCAGCCCCCTGAAAAGGTATTTCTTATAAGCCTTCCTCCTCAGCCTGGAATAGCTCAGGGCCAGGGAAACACCGGCAATGAATATGAACGAGGCCGCTGTGGCGCGCGCAAAATAGAGCCAGAAACCGGAGTATATGTCAATGCCCCAGTCGCGGAAGTAGGCAAGGTCAAGGGCGAGGTTGGAGATGACCATCATTATTATGGCAATCCCCCTCGCGGCATCAATCTCCCAGAGCCTCTTCGTTTTCATGCATCCTCTCTCCTTAAGCCATAATCTATCTCATGGTCTTGATTTTCTTCTTAAGGTAAGGCGAGAAGTATTTGCCGTATTTTTTCCTTATTGCAGGCATTTTCCAGTCATCAGGCCTTATTATTTTCCTGCAGTTTCTGGAGCCGCAGTTGCATTTGAACGGCTCAAAATGCGATTCAAAAAACGCGTAATCGGCACATATCTCCTTTCCAGGTTTTATTTCACGTATAGCGACTGTTATAATAGAATCTATGAAGCCACGATTAGGATTGCATGAATGATTGAACACACCCCCTTTTTTAAGCTCATCTCTATTTGCTGGGCACATGAAAAAGTTATCGTCTATCTGATTGCCGATATGTCCACACTTTTTACGGTATTTATTTATTTCTGATTTCGGGACTATTATGCCTCCATGCACAGAAACTATGTCCCCCTTGCGTATTGGTTTAACGGCAATGACACCCAAGCCGTGTATCTTTGACTTTGCCGGCTTTGCCTTTGGAGTCAGCCACCTGTGGCCCCATGTTTTGTGCAAATCTGCCATTGGTAATACTTTGCTGTTTGTTTTAAATCTTAACGCCCAGCTTTTTCAAGGCCCTCTTAACCTGCTGGACAGAATCAAACTTTATGGTCTTTATCCCGAGCTCCGCGGCAGGCGGCAGGTTCTGCTCCAGGTTGTCTATGAAGACGCACTCATCAGGTTCCAGCTTGAACTCCCTGAGAAGATGGTGGTATATCTCCTGCTCCGGCTTCACCATCCCAACCTCGAATGAGAGGACGACGTCATCAAAAGCCTTGTACACTCCCATATCCCCAATGAATTTGGCGGAATCGCTGCCCACGTTGGTCAGCGCGAACACTTCATAGTGCTTCTTCAGGGCCTCCACAATCTTCATGACCTCCGGATCAATCTCAAACACGTTTTTCCACATGGTCCGCACCTGGCGTATTATTGCACTGCCAATGCCGCTGTCCCTCTCAAGCCTTTTCCATATGTCGGCTTCGGCGAGCTTGCCTTTGTAGCATTCGCGCCACTCTGGGTTTTCTATAAGCTCCCTCTGCAGGCGTGAAGACGGTATCCTGCTTTGCTTTACATATTTCCTGAAGAACTTGTTCCAGTCAGTCCTGACTACGACACCGCCTATGTCAAAAATTATTGCCCTTATGGAAGACATTTTATACTATTAGGGTCGTCCAAGTTTATAAGAACCATCCTTGCGTTTCCCGGGTTCACTGCAACTGTTTTCCCTATCTTCTGGGTGAAGGTGCCAGTGAGCTCGAATGACTCATGTATGTGACCGTGCAGGCTCATGCGCGGCTGCACCTTCTCTATGAACTCACGGATACTCCTGCTGCCGACATGCCTCATGCCATAGTAGAAATCAAGCCTGGTCTTATGGGGGGGAACGTGTGTCACAAGGATTACATCGTCCCCATTCAGCTTCCCCTTCAGCCTTTGCAGGTCCTTCCTTATTTCCGCCTCTGATTTCACCCAGTCCTTTATCGGGTAGGGCCCTGGGTTGACGCATGAATAGCCGATCATGTGCAGGCTTCCCACCTTGTGCACCCTGTTGTGCATTACCTTAAGGACGCCTTTCTTCTCAGCAGCCTTCAGCACGTCCATGTTGACTATGAAGTCGTCGTTGCCCATCATTATGTAGATGTCAATGCCCTTGTGCTTCTTCCTGAAGCCGGCGAAAAGCGGCAGCATCTCGTATTCCAGGTAAAGCCTCTGCTCTGACGCGTCAAACACGAGCAGGCTGGTGGGCAGTATGTCCCCGCCTATCACAACCGCCTTGACCTTCTTCTTCGCCGCCGTTTCAAGCAGCTTCCTGTAAAAGTCGAGGTCGCCGTGCACGTCCGTGGCGTACAGGATGGTGTTCTCTCTTTCAGGCATAAGATTCCATTAATTGGAGTTAGGCTTAAAAATATATAACTGTGAATGGACCGGTCGGGAGACTCACAGAAGCCGACTGTTATGCAGGGCTGCTTGGTTATATTGTCTCAAGCAGCAATCTGCTTTGTCGGCAAACTGTTTTGAACCCGAGGCCTCCACCATGCCTTCACCGAACATCATGTTCTAAGGTGGCGATCTACCGCTGATCTACCGGCCCAAACCTTTTTCCAAAAGGTTTGATCGAAAAGGGAGGCGTTCCAGACTGCCGGACTTGTCTTCTCGCTTCGCTCCGGTTACGCCTTCCTTTATGCGCCAGGCGGGAGTTTCGCAAGGCCGGCTAGACTAAACCGCTGACTTGCTCCGATTGAGGCAAGCCAGACAACTGTCTCAAGCCGGCAATCTATCGAACCCGCATTCCAGGCTAGTTCCTTATATTGGGAAGCCCGTGTCCTCTAGCGTCATGATACCACTAGACTACTAGCGCATCTAAAGGTTTAATTCTTATTAAGCGTTAATAAATTAACTTGCGGGCCGGTGGTCTAGCGGCTAAAGCCTAGCCGCCTTGTCGCAATGGGCGAAGGGCGGCAACTTACACAGATGACGCTGCCCTTACAAGGCAGAAACCGTAGGTTCGATTCCTACCCGGCCCATTGTTTCGGCTCAATATAAATCATATAATAGAAGTAATAACAACAAGCTGGGGTGGCCGAGCGGTCTAAGGCGCAGATCGAGATGCCTGCCGCTGATGTTATCAGCGGACCTGGTATGAGCGCAGGTTTGCTAAACCTGTATGCGAAAGCATGCGAGGGTTCGAATCCCTTCCCCAGCGTCTGTGAAAAGGTTTATAAGTCTGTTGCCTAATTAAATATACGGGCACCAATCGGTTTTCAAATTCAGGGTGGTTTCATGGCTATAAGGATCGAGAGCATTTCTGAGACATGGGCAAAGGACGTCTTTACTGACAAGGGGCTTTACCTCGGGAAGGTTGAGGACGTGGAGTGCGACCTGAAGAGGTTCAAGCTGAGGTCGCTTGTGGTCAAGGCGATAAAGGGCTCATACCTCACGAAGATGCTGGGCAGCAAGAAAGGCCTTATCATACCTTTCCCGATGGTGGAAGCCATAGGCGACATAGTGATAATCAAGCACATCTCATCGCCTGTGACGGAAGACCTGCCGCAGGAGAGGGAAGAAAGGCAGGAAAAGTCGGCCTGAGTTGCACTTTCTGAACAGCGTATCGGCCGGGCATAGTCGCTGCAATGAGGATTTGGCCGCATAAGATAGCACGATTCCCTGCTTCCACGGCCTAAAGTATCCTTGACCTGCCCTTCTTTATGAGAATCATATCCTCTATCCTGCATCCGCCGAATCCCGGCAGGTAAACTCCCGGCTCCACTGTTATTACCATGCCCGCTTTCAGCACTTCAGACCTCGACCCTTCATGCACCTCCAGGCCTATGCCGTGCCCTACCCCATGCATGACCTTGTAGCCTTTTTCCATCATCATCCTTTCCCAGGCAGACTGCAGGCCGCTGAAGGCTGCGCCGGCGTGCGCTTCACCAATTATAGCAGACTGCATGCCCTTCACGTCATCAATCAGTCCCCTCTCCTTCCTGCCCGGCCTGCTGCAAAAGGTCCTGGTCATATCTGTGCAGTAGCCGCCCACCTTTGCCCCAAAATCAATAACCACAAGGTCGCGGCTTCTTATCCTCCTTTCCCGCGGCGTGTAGTGTATGAAGCTTGAATTCCTGCCTGACGCGACAATAGTCTCAAAGGCTGCGGTGGCGCCCCTTTCAGCGAACCCGCAGAATATCTCCCGGGAAACCTGCCTTTCAGTCTTCCCGACAATATCAAGACCATCCAGCACCGACCTGTTTATTTTCAGGCCCCTCCTCATCTGCCCAACCTCATGGCCATCCTTTATCGCCCTTGGGGATTTTATCGCTTCAGCCGCCCTGCGCCATTTCACTCCCAGTTTCCTCATCCTGGAGAAAAGGTGGCAGCTCGTGTGGTATTCGTCAAAGCCCACGGATCCGCCGCCAAGGTGCTTGCCGACATCCTCAAATGTCCTAATGAATACAACCTCTGCAGCCTCCATACCCGCGGCCTCGTTGTTCAGCGGCGACGCGAAAAACACCGGCCTGGATTTTCGGCCCACAAGGAGAAACCCGGCATCATCCCCCGACAGCCTCAACCCTGTGTAGTAATAGATGTCGGCATGGCTGCTGACAAGAACGCTGTCAAGGCCCCGCACCTTCGCTTCAGCCCGCAGCCTGCGTATCCTGCTTTGATGCATCATTGTTATATATTCTTCCCGCCATTAGATAAATCATGGCGTATTTTGAGGGCATCCAGGACATGCTCAATGAGCAGGTTCAGCTTGCGAAGAGCCTCAAGATTGAGGACCAGCTCAAAGGGGAGCCGAAGCTGGTGGCCGGCTTTCACCAAGCCTACGTTGGGGAGACAATGATAGTGGCTGGAGTCATCTGCAAATACGTCACAATGGAAGTTGTTGAGAGGCAGCATATTATAAGGAAAGCCGATGTGCCCTACATAGCGGGATACGTGGCCTACAGGGTGGGGCCTGTTATAATAGACGCATTCAAACAGTTCAAGAAAAACCCGGATGTTATACTGGTGAACGGGAACGGCATCATCCACCCCAGAAAGGTGGGCATAGCCTCCTATGTGGGAATTGTGTTGCAGAAGCCGTCAGTCGGTGTCGCCAGGACACAGTTTTGCGGGGAACTGAAGGACGACAAGGTGTTCGTTGACGGGGAGATGAGGGGCTTCCGTGTCAGGCTGAGCCCTGACAGGCAGATATTCATAAGCCCCGGGCACATGCTGAGCATAGATATGGCGAGGAAAATAGTGCTTAATTGCATCAAGAGCGGCAACCATCCGGAGCCGCTCAGGCTGGCGGACTTATATGCCGAAGAGGTTAAGGCCAAATATGAAAAGGATGCCGCTAAGGGAAGCTCTAAGAAAGCGGAATGACATTGTGAAATCCATACTGTCCGGCTCCGTCTTTGTCTACCCAACCGATACAGTGTATGGCATAGGCTGCGACGCGGCAAACCAGGAAGCCGTCGCAAGGATAAGGAAGATCAAGAGGACAAGCCACCCATTCTCCGTCATTGCCCCCTCCAGGGAATGGATAAAGGAAAACATGGAAATAAAAAAACCCTTTGAGAAATACCTGGATTTCCTGCCAGGCCCTTATACGCTTATACTCAAAGTGAAGGGGAATATTGTGAGTGAAAACGTATCATATTCCGGCAAGCTTGGCATCAGGATTCCAAGGCATCCGCTTACAGAACTGATACAGGAATCCGGCACCCCATTTGTCACAACATCATGCAACATTTCCGGAGAGGAGACTATTTCGTCTGTTGCGGGCATCCCTGTTTCAATTTCGGGAAAAGCCGATTTCATCATAGACGCTGGCCGCCTTGGCAATCAGGCTTCAAGCATAATAGACCTTACCGGAAGCAGGCCGAAGAGAATAAGGTAGCCTGCTCCCTGGCGCCGGCGAGCTTCAGCAATTCCACCAGTACGGAAGGAAGCTCACTAACGCCATCGTCGCCGCCAAGGTGCCCCTTGCCGTATTCCGCCATGACATTTGCCCTGAGCTCCTCCTCCAGCACTTCCGCATGGTATGGCTTGACATGGGGATCATTATCGGAATATATTACCACAAAATTCCTGCAGTGCGCACGCACATCCTTCCAGCTTACAGGCTTTTCAAAGAAATTCCTGAGCTCCTTAAATCCGAGGTCATCCGTCCAGCCGGCAACCAGCACGGCGCCACCGACCTGGTACCCCTTCGGCAGCCCTTCAAGATACCTCAATATGGTCATGCAGCCCGCGCTGTGGCCAACAAGATAGGTGTCTTTGTCAGGCACCCCTACCAGCCCTTCAAGAAAGGCCTTCCAGGCCTTCAGGGCAGGCGGCTGGCACGGCATCTTCGGCGCATGAACCTCAAAACCGCGCTTCTCCAGCTGCTTCTGAAGCCAGCTGAACCACCCGCGTTCCGGGTGGTCTTCCCACCCGTGGACTATGAAGACGCGTTTTTTCATGTGCCTACCCCTTCAAAAGCGGCTGCCTGACCTTATTCATGCATCTTCTCGCCTTTTCTGATTGCGCATATATTCTCCTGACAGTCCTCGACCCAGACGGCTCCTTCCTGACGGTTCCCCTGCAGCCTTTGCCCCCGCAGCTGCACTTGAACGGCTTGTCCCCCCTTGTCCACAGCAGGACATAATCATAAGTGACCTCTTCCCCGGCCTTTATGTCCCTTACGGCCATGTCCATCTCTTCATCGGGCGCGGATGGCGCAGAGTTGGGATTGCAGCTATGGTTCCAGTATTTGCTGCTGTCGGTGCAGTATATCAGGTTGCCTTTTTCATCCTCATACGTGTATTTCCTCAGCAGGGCCTTGTAGGGCCCGGTGAATTTGTCGTACTGTGACGTGCTGTACACCCTCATGTGGGATGGCACCCACAGTATGGTCCCTTTTGGTATCATTCTCCTCGCAAGAAGCCCCTTTCCTGAAATAGGGCTCTTCCTCAGGACCAAGTCCGGGTGAAGCATGTACAGGAATTGTCCGGCGGGCTTATTAGCTTTGCCAGACGGCCTTTGACGCCGAGGGCAGGATTTTCACCTACAGGAGCCGGAAGGCGTAACGAGCTGCAAAGCAGCGAGTAGCCTCCCTTTTGCTCCACAGCTTTTTGAAAAAGCTGTGATTTTAACCTGCACGGGGCGAAGCCCCACCAGATTTCTAGATAGCTTCTCCACATCTCCGCCGATTCAGAGTCAAGCCAAATGATCATCGCCGCAAACCCGCAAGCGGGCTATTGGCTCAGTAAATCTAGTTCTCAAGTCTGGCGCATTAATCCGGGTTCTGCCACCTCGGCATAGAAAATATAGGAGAATTATAGCTTTATATTGTGCCTGAACCCCGCCTTCTCGGCCTTCTCCACGGGCCATGCATCCTCTATGAGCATGTCCGGCACGCCGCCCAGGCAGGGATAGGCAAGCCTGCATTTGCTGCACATGAGAAACATCCCCTTCTCCTTGACGTCACCCTTGCATTTGGGGCATGCGAGTATTGACATGAGCTTCCTGTCGATCATAATTATCCTTGATGCTGAAGATTTATAATCCCCTATCGGCCGAATTTCTTTTGCTGCTCGAAATACCAGTCCATAATGCCGTCAAACTCCTTCCTGGTGAATTCTGGCCACAGGGAGTCTGAGAAGTATATCTCGGCATACGATGCCTGGTAAAGCATGAAATTGGAAAGCCTGTGCTGCTTGCCTGTCCTGATGATGAGGTCCAGCGGCTCCCTCACCATCAGGAATTTGTCCACGGTTTTTATCGGCCTCTCCACGACCTTCTTTATGGCCTCGTTTATCTCGAATTTCGAGCCGTAGGCGAGCATGATGTTGAGTATGTACCTGGAGTAATGCTTTGTCGACTCCACAAGCTCCTTTGCTATGTCCCGGATGTTTGGCGTCCAGAGGCTGTCGTTTCCGAGTATCCTCACCTTTACCTCCTTGCGCGGGTTGTCAAGGAAGTTCTTGAGCTGGTATTTGTATATCTTCCAGAGCTCCTCAACCTCCTTCTTCGACCTGTTCAGGTTTTCCGTTGACATGGCAAATATCGATACGTTCCTTATCTGCGGGTAGTCCAGGCACCAGTTGAGGAATTCCTCTATCTTTTTCGCGCCCTCCCAGTGGCCATGCCAGACAGGCTTCCCGGCCTTCTTCGCGTATCTCCTGTTGCCGTCAGGTATGAGGCCAATGTGGATGCTCCTGTTCTTCCTTACGAAATCATCGCCCATAGCATCACCTCTCATCTACTGCTCAAGTCGCCGGCATTGGATTTGGCCGCCGCGCCAGCAGGCCGGCAATAAGATTTATGCCAAAAGCCTTTCAAGCCTTTCAATCCTTTTCTCAATCGGGGGGTGTGTCGTGAAAAGGCCGGTGAACCAGTCGCTCCCGAACGGATTGACTATCCACATGTGCGCAGTGGAGGGCGAGCCGCTTCGCAGCGGATGCTCCTTCGCGCCGGCCGATATCTTCCTAAGCGCAGAAATCAGGTTTTCCGGTTTCTGTGTGAGCAGGATCCCGGTCTTGTCGGCCTTGTATTCCCTTGACCTTGAAATGGCAAGCCTGACCAGCATTGCGGCAAGAGGCGCGAAAATCATTATGAACACCAGTCCCAGCATGCTGCCTTCCCCTTTCCTGTCCCCCCCAAGGAACATGGACCAGTAGCTCATCTGGGCTATGTAGGAAATGGCTCCCGCTATTGTGGCGGCGAGGCTGGAAACCAGTATGTCACGGTTCCTTATGTGGCCTATTTCATGCGATATCACGGCCTCCATTTCGTCCGCGCTCAGGTTCCTCAGCCCCTCCGTCACCGCTATAACGGCATTCCTGGAATTCCTGCCTGTTGCAAAGGCATTGGGGACCCTTGTGGGTATGATGTAAACCCTTGGCTTTGGCACCTTGGCCTTTGCTGCAATCCTGCTGACAATTGCGTTAAGCTCCGGGTCGTCCGTAGGCTTTGCCTTGTACATCCTCAGGGCAAGCTTGTCTGAATAGTAGTAAGCCGCGAGGTTGAATATCACTGAAAACGCCAGGGCCACTGTCATCCCCCCGGGGCCTGCTATGACCCATCCTACGGCAAGCAGTATCCCTGTGAGCACTCCCAGCAGCAGCGCCGTGTTGAGGACCATGACATCTTTAGGGCCGTTTAAGATATATAACTTTCGCTCTTCAAGCCGGGATGGGCCTCAATTTGTAACTGGTTATTGCGGGCAGAAGTGGAGATGGCTATCTAGGCGTTCAGTTTCTTCACTTTTGACCAGGCGCCAAAAAGCAGCAGCCACACGGCAAAATACCCGGCAAATGCATGGGCAGACGTCCACCCGCCTGCATACACCATTATGCCGTTCAATATCAGCAGAAATTCCCCCAGGGCTCCGTAGAATCCGAATATGAGTGCTTCAATCAGGATAAACCCATACCCGTATTTATCCGGCAGGTGCAATGGGGACAAACCATACAGGATATACGCTCCTGTGCGTTGTCCACAGGCCTGCGACAGCGCCCGCATTCTCTACTACCCAGTCAAATGCCATCAGGAATAACCCCAATAATACAGCCTCCTTTATCATGTTCTTTTTCTTTTTTGCCGCGGCCAAAAACAGGGCTATTGCCGCAAAGTCCAGAATGACGTAGATAAGATAACCAGCGCCTGGCGTCAGCAGATAAAATAGAAACCCGACAAATGAGAATACAATTATGATAGAGATTATGTTAAAATGTCTTTCATCCATGGCACTTATTATGCACGCCTTAAATTTAACCTTTTAACTATCTCCCCTGCGGCCTCTGCGGGCCTTTTGCCGGTCGTATCTATTTCTATGACAGTTTTGCCACTTTCCAAGGCTTCCGACTTGCAGACCTCCATTATTTCAGCTTCCATGTTCTCCTTGATCTTGGCCCGGGGCCAGCCCTTCTTCCTACCCCTTGCCAGCAGCTCCTTTGGCTGCACCCTCAGGACGACAATGGCGTCGCACGGCATGTCATGCGCGTAATGTGACTCGATGACAATGTTTTCCTTCTTTTCCGCAATTTTCAGGATTTCCCTTTCCATCTTTC
>JACQOB010000138.1 GCA_016202745.1 Candidatus Aenigmatarchaeota archaeon
AACCTCTTCTGGGCCTTCATTTACAATACCGCGGGCATACCGATAGCTGCCGGGATCCTGTACCCCTTCTCCGGCTTCCTGCTGAATCCAATCATTGCCGCGGCGGCAATGGCCTTCAGCTCTGTTTCTGTTGTGTCCAATTCGCTGCTGATGAAGAGGTACAGGCTTTGAGAAATCGTTCTTTCTACAGACTCTAGCTCTTGCGCAGATCTTCCTTGGGAATGAGCGCGGTTGCAGAGTGATATAACTTTTGATCTCCTGTATGAGCCCCGCAGGCACTGATTCGTTCATCAACAATTGCCTCTGTGCCATACGGAACATCCAAAGGGATTTTTTCTGAATAATCTTCTCTCCAATGAACACCGACCATCCTGTAGTCTGAAAGCGGCCTTCCAACGCTATCGCAGAAATGATGGGAATAAGTTTTATAAGCCTTGCCTATTGCCTTCAGCTGATTTCCAATATAAACCCCCCGCTGCAATAAGTCTTATGGAACAGCAGCAGGAAGAGGTAGTGAGGGTGAGGATGCCCCGCAGGGGAGAGGTGCTGGGCGAGATACTGGAGCTTTATGGCGCCAGCAGGTTCAAGGTCTCCTGCCAGGATGGCAAGGTCAGGATGTGCAGGATACCCGGCAAGTTCAGGAAGAGGATAAAGATCTCAATGGGCGACCTTGTCATCGTCATACCCTGGGACGTGGAGCCGGACGCTAAGGGCGACATTGACTGGATATACACCAGGACACAGGCCGCATGGATCAGGAAGAAGGGCATATTCAAATGAAAAACAACCTTGTTTATTCTTGATATGATGGAAATTGTCAGGATGCCTGCCGAAAGGAAGGGTGTCCTTATCGGGAAGGACGGGAGGACCCGCCTTGAACTGGCGAAGAAAACGCACACGCGGATTGCTGTAGCCGAGGACGTGCAAATAGAGGGTGAGCTGCTTGACGTGATGAAGGCAACTGACATCGTCAGGGCCATCGCAAGGGGATTCCCCCCGCACAAGGCGCTACGCCTGCTGGATGAGGAATGCACCCTTATAGTCATTGAGTGCAGGGAAAGCGAGAACTCCCTCAAAAGGCTCTTCGCCAGGGTTATTGGCACCGGCGGCAAGATAAGGGAAAGGATAGAGGCAGCGACTGGCGCAAACATATCAATCTACGGGAAGACGATATCCATAATAGGCGAATACGGTGATGCCGACCACGCGAGGGAGCTTGTTGAGCTGCTGCTTGAGGGAAGGTCGCACGGCTTTTTCTTCGGCAGGCTGAGGGCGATACAGAAGGGGTTATAAACCTTCCTTTCAAGAACAATCAATGGAACATGATGACCCCTACGTTGCCGGCAGGCTGATAGCAGGCGACAACCCCGCGATAAGGGAGGATTTCATAGGCGGCCTTTCGGCTTCTGCCATCTGCACGAAATACAGGATACATGAGAGATACAGCCTTTCTGGGGCACGCTCCATGCAGGCCATATACGAGGCATTGTCCGTGCTTCTTTCAGATGAGGATATAATTGGCGTCGCAGGCCAGGTCCAGAGGGCAAGAAAAAAGCTGAATACGCGCAGTAGCAAGAAACCGCGCAGGCCTCCGATAATATTGTCCAGAGGGCACAGGCGCAACTTCATAGATTTATGCAATAATCCAGCCTATCAACATGCTTCTGGCCCGCATAGGGGATGCCCTGATTACAGGAAAATACAGGAAGAACTGGGGCAGAAGGGCGTCTCGGTTGGCATCTATTCCCTGCAGAGAAGGTGGTCTTACTTCAGGAAGAAGGGATAATGGCTGTCTATCTCTTCTCGAATACAGTGTACCCGCACTTCCCGCAGTAGCCCCGCCCCTTGTGGAGGCCAAGCCATGTTCCCGGGCCGCACCTGGGGCATGACTTCTTGACCCTGGCCAGCTTGCTGCCGTCGACCTTGTAAGCCTTTTGCACCTTGACGGTGGAATGCTTCCTGCCTGTCCTGACCCTCTTGCCCTTGTGCTCAACCTTCTTCCTTTCCTCTCTTGGCTTCTTCTCGTCCCTGTCGCCCATGAATATCACAAGTGCTGTTAATTATTCTGGGCACATATAAATAAACATTGGCAAATGCCGCTGTTAATGCATCGTCCTTACAATCACAACATCAAGGAAATAGTATTTGTTCATGCCCGTCCTGCCTTTGCCACGGCGTATTGACCATTCTTCCTGGCCTGCAGCTGTTTGCAACCACGGCGCACCCATTCACGTAACCAGCATCCCCAAACCTTCCTGCCAGTTGTGAGGCAAACCTTTGCGCTCCCGGCTCATGAGACACCATTTTACCAGATACTGGATATCACACACCGAACAGCGATCTCAGGACCAGCAGGATGTTGCTCCTCTTCTCCCTTATCCTCCTCCAGACATAAGGCGCCCACTTCCTGCCGTATGGGATGTATTCAGCGACCCTGAAGCCCTGCTTCACGAGGGCCTTTTTCCGCCTGTCCATTATGCCCATGAGCAGCTGGAACTCGAACTTCACCCTGTGGCGCTTCGAAAGCTGGACAGCGTGGGCGATCAGCTCCGGGTCATGGGTGGCTATCGCAAAATACCTGGCCTTCCTGAAAAGCGTGTCCATGAGCATCAGGTACTGGCCCCTGATTTCCGCCTTGGACTTGAAGGCAATGGCATCGTTCTCCCTGTAGGCGCCCTTGACCAGCCTTACAATCCCGCCATTGTGGAGCAGGCGGGCCAAATCCTTCCCGCTGCGCCTGAGGTTTGACTGCAGCGCTATCCCCAGGTTCCTGTGGTTCCTGAAGGCGGACAGGTAGACGCTTATTGTGCTGTCCGTGTAATGCGAGCCCTCCATGTCTACCCAGACAAAAAGATGGTGCGCCCTTGCCTTCTCGGCAATCCTTTCCACGTTTTTCAGGCAATACCTCTGGTCTATGTCAAGGCCCAGCTCCGTGAGCTTGACCGAAAGCCCGGCGGAAAGCCTTGCCTTCGATATGTCATCAATGAGCCAGTAATACTCCTTGACTGTCCCTATGACATCCTTGACATCCCCGCTGTGCTCGCCGAGGAAGTGCAGGATG
>JACQOB010000146.1 GCA_016202745.1 Candidatus Aenigmatarchaeota archaeon
ACCGGAGAGAGGGTGAATGTGACAAACTCGTTTGCCAGGAGGCTTACCTGCGTGCTTGCGGGGCTGAAGCCTGAAGCAGAAGCCGAAACTGTGTAAGGAGCGGAGAATATCCTGTCAGTTCTATTTTGAATAAATAATGTTAGGGTCTGTTTTGGTATCCTTCCTGCAGAATCAGCAGATAGGGATAATATCTGGCCTGAAACATTGGCTACAGTAACTGTAGCGCCAGGTATGGGCGAGCCTGTGGAGGACTGAGCCAGAACGTCTAGGTAGTTCCGCACGGCCACTGCGGCATCCCCCGGCTGAAAGAATATGTCAGACTGGTTGAATGTGATGTTCGTCAGCAACACGGTTGCTTCCACATCCACGTCAATTCCAATGTCAGTCACATCGGGCGCGTCAACAACTGAATCGCTCACGAATGTGGAAGCTGTGAAAATGTCTATGCCGAAGGAGTTGGGATTGCTAATCGGGGACGATACCCTGATTGTATTGAATGAGAGGTTTGCCGTCCCGGCTGTCAAGACCTCAATCCCGCCCTGCCCGGCAATGCCGAACCCGGAAACGTTGATGGAATTATGTGCGATAGTCGCCTTCCCGAGGGAAGCGATGGATACGCCTGTAAACACGGAGTTTATGCTGTTGCCTTCTATAAGGTCATTATCTATGCCGTTCTGACTGTAAATGCCCATGTTGTTTGCGTGGACCGTGTTGTTTATTATCGCGGAACCGTTTACGAACGATTTTTCAATGCCCGCGCTTCCGCTCTGGATCGTGTTGTTTATTATCGCAAGGTCAAAACTTGGGGCGGGACCCGTGATTTGTATGCCGCTGCCAGAGGCGTTGACGGCATTGGAGGCTATAAGATTGCCCTCCCATTTGTTAACCAGTATTATGCCGTTCGTCGGGCTTGTTATCCTGTTAGATTCTATCCTGTTGAAGGAGCTATTGTCAATCTTGACAGCGCCGGCAAGCGTGCAGGAACCGCTGCAAGCCGGGCCTATTATTGCATTTTGCTGGATTGTATTGTTAACAGCCAAGCCGCCTGCCCCCGGCCCCCCCACGTTCATGGCGTTTGTGTCTGGTATCTGGAACATGCTGGCGCTCAGGTTAAGCGTGCTGTTTCTTATTGTCGCATTGGATGCCTCTACAGAAAGGCCGCCGCCTATTCCACCGAAATCTTCAAGATAGGAGTTTTCCAGCAGGAAGGCAGACCCCTTTTGCACCCTGAAGAAGAAGTTTGCACTCCCATTAAAGGGGCCTGCCTTAATTATCGAATCATTTATGTACATGGACCCTGCAGATTCCACGTTTATTGACAATACACCGTTTGAGGTTCCGTTCACATGGAGGGTTGCATTTATCATGTTATAGGTGCCGTTTATGAACAAGTGACCGCTCTGGATAATGGTATTCTTGGAGTCATATATGTTCAGCGAGCCGCCCGGCTTGATTGATGTGGTGCCTGCCTCTAGTGTGGTGTTCCTGAGGGTCAGGTTGGCCCCGGAGTTAATTGTCAGTGAGTTGAGCTTCAGGTTTGCATCCCCCATTATTACCCTGCCTGACGGCGCCCAGTCAGCGCCTTTCGGGACTATTTCTAGCCTTGCGTAGCCGGATACGGCAAACTTGATTGCAACCGTCTCGCCCGAAGGGTAGATTGTTTCAACTGTGTATTTGCCAGCCAAGACCTTTCCTGCTGGAGACTGCGTATATTCTGCCAAGGCGTGCCTGGTGGCGCCAGAGGCATCGGTGACTGCCGAGGAAACAAGGCTGCCTGTGGAATTGTATATGGAAATGGCTGCACCCTGGACGGGGGTGTTTGACTGGCCTTTCACATAAATGTCAGCATATCTTTTTACTGTGAGAGAGCCTCCACCCGTAACCGACACATCTGATTCATCGAAAGTTGAGTTAGTCAAGTTGATGCTGCCGCCGCTGATGCTTACGTCAATTGAGCTTGGGGCGGTTATTGACATATCCTGGATCTCCAGGCCGTCTGTGTTGGCTGTTTTGAGGCCTTCAATGAACGGTTCCAGGACAGTGATTGTATTGTTCCTGAAAGCGGAATTTGCAAACAGTATGTTTACAAGGTTGGTTTGGCCTTGTATCCTCAACCCCGCGGGGCCGCTGACAATACCGGGATTGACTGTTATCCTGTTGCCTGTTACGGAATACTGGAGTTGCCGGGGGACTGTGGCGGTTATGAATATGCCGTGTCCGATACGGGTTATTATTGAGTTGTTCTCTATAGTGACATTGTCGGCGTCAATCGCCACTATGCCTGCACCGCTATTTTTCTTGCCGGAATCTATGGCATTGCCAGCTATGATTACATTCCGGATGCTTACGCCTGGTATGGTGCTATCTATCCTTACGCCTGAAGTGCCTGATATTACGGCATTGTTCCGCGCAATTGCGTCTTGGGCTGATATGACGATTGCATCGCTGTCCGGGGATTTTATCGTGTTGTTTTCCAACAGGGCGCCTGTATTGCGGATATGGAGGCCCGCTATGGCAGCCGCTGGGGATCCGCTGGTGATCGCATCAAGATATGAATTGGCCATCGAAAAAAGTGAGTCTGCATTCGTCTCAAAAAGGAAATTGGCGCTTCCATTCGCAGGGCCGTTTGTTATGTTTGACCTGTCAATGGAGGCTGAACCACCGCCATTTACATCAATCCTCAGCGACCTGTCCTTCAATCCGTCCATCCTCAAGAGCGAATTGTTCAGGGTGAAATTGCCTGAGACGCTTAAATTCCCCTGCTGTATTACCCCTCCCTGTGAATCCAGTATGTTCAGCACTCCCCCAGAATTCACAGTCGTCTGCCCCGCCACGGTCATCTGCACATTCCTCAGCGTAAGGGTGACGCCATTATTGACAGTCAAGGAATTCACGCTTATCGTGACGCTGTCGCACTCAAAAGCCCCAGTGGGCACCCAGCCGCCGGAGGGGGAGCAGGGGTTCTGGGCTGATGAGAGATGGGCGTAAAGGATGAGTGTAAGCGCAATCAACGAGACAACTATTATAATAATACCCTTCATTTAACCAACAATATAATTTTGGTTTCATTATATATATCTATAATTTATCTATTCCGGAAAGAACAAGCGGCTTCACCTTGTTAAATGGCGGAGCGTTCTTTACCAGCGGACCGAGTTTCGTATTCCATATGCCCCTCTTCCTCTCAACTTTTGATGAGTACATAAGAAGAAGAATCATGTTGAGAAGGGGGGAACTTGATGTGGAAATAGAACATAAGCTTTCCCATACCAGCAATGAACTCCAGGTGGTTGATTTTGTTGCATGGAGCATAAACAGAAAATTCAACTCTGAGGATGATTATTATTACAAAATAATACAGAACAAGATAAGAAACAGGGAAAACATGGAATTATGGAAGTGAGAGAAACATTGTGGACCCAAGCCGGCTGTAAAGTGCACCATCCGGTACACACGCCAAACTTGGCCTTACCCACTGTTAATTAGTAGACAATTGGAGCTTATAAAGTTTTTCATATGTTTTCTACCGGCCCTATTGGAATGCCGCTACCCACAGCCTTATATACCATCCTCAACCTTCTTCATACAGGGAGAGGTGATTCGAATGAAGAAGTTCATGGTTTATGTGGAGTCAGAGATCGTGCAGAAAAAGGCCGTTTATCCAATGCAGAAGAGGCTGGATGCGTGGCTGAAGTATTCCAGGATTAATGAATTTAAGGCTTTGAAATAATTATTTTTGGTGAATTCTGATGGGGAGAGAAAAACACGAAAAGGGAGCTGACAGGGAATCTGAATCCTCTGAGAAAGGGAATGAGAACAGGATTACAAAAGATGAGCTGGTAGAGAAGGCCATTGAGAAGCTCGAGAAAGAAGAGATTGATGAGATTGCCAAGCTTCCCGGGGTGGGGGAGAAGACAGCCGAGAAGCTGAAGAATTCTGGCTACGTGGACATGATGGCCCTTGCGGCAGCTGGAATCAACGAGCTTGCTGATGCTGCTTCTTTGGGCAGCGAGACAGCTGCCAAGATAATTGAAGCTGCCAGGAGGAAGCTCAAGATGGGCTTTGAGCCTGCCTCTGAGGTTTTGAAGAGGCGGCAGAAGATAGGCAAGATAACCACGGGGTCCAAGAACCTTGATGCTTTATTGGGCGGGGGTGTTGAATCGCAGGCCATAACAGAGTTTCATGGGGCCTTCGGAAGCGGGAAATCCCAGCTGGCCCACCAGCTTGCCGTCAATGTGCAGCTGCCGCTGGAGCAGGGCGGGCAGGCTGGCAAGGCTGTTTTCATTGACACTGAGCAGACATTCAGGCCGGAAAGGATAATGGACATGGCAAAGGCCCTAGGGCTTGACCCGCAGGAGGCCCTGGAGAATGTTTTCGTGGCCAGGGCGTACAACAGCGATCACCAGATGCTGCTTATTGAAAAAGCGGAAGAGATTATAAGGAACAACAATGTCAAGCTGATTGTGATTGACTCGCTAACCAGCACCTTCAGGAGCGATTACACCGGGAGGGGGACGCTTGCGGACAGGCAGCAGAAGCTCAACCGCCATCTCCACAGGCTCCAGAGACTGGCTGACGTGCACAACATTGTCGTTTACGTGACCAACCAGGTCATGTCGAGGCCTGACATACTCTTCGGCGACCCCACGGCACCCATCGGGGGCCACATAGTGGGCCACCAGGCCACCTACAGGGTCTACCTGAGGAAGTCCAAGGGCGAGAAGAGGATCGCAAAGCTGATTGATTCACCCAACCTGCCTGAGGGCGAGACCATCTTCAGGGTCAGCCTGGAAGGCGTAAGGGATTCTGAAGAGGAGTAAGGTTATAAACCCGGTAAATCATATAATTAATCATGAAGGATAGCCATATTGTATATATCCTTTGGGTTATCGGGATTTTGCTGTTTGGCCCCATAGGAATCGTCCTCTTCATCATTGCAATCTACTTTTCAGACAGGGTCAAGAAGAAGGAAAATGAAAAATTCGGCAACAAGCTCATGTGGATATCGCTTGTGCTTTTCATAATACTCATCGTAGTCAGCTTTGCATTTTCCTTGATGAAAGCGCAAAGCCTTCTTAACTTGCTTGCGAACCAACAAGTCCCAACCTGAGAGTATTAAGGGTCAGATAGCCTCTGATAAGACCGGATGACGAAGAGTATAATTTTCTTAAAAAGCTAAACGAAATATAATCATTAAGATTAGTGGCATTATGGACAGGAGAGGCTTCATCAGGCTTTCAGGAAAGGCGGGGCTGGCCGTCGCCATTGCGCCTTTGGCTTCGGGGGCCGGGATTTCCAGGAATGAAGCAGAGAGGATAGATGGGATAATAGAAGATGAGCCCTTCCTCTGGACAGGGATAAGGGTTTTTGACTATGCCGGCAGGATAACGCAGAGGGACGCGCTATCCAAGGTTTCTGGCAGCTGGGACATGGCGCCGGGGGAAATTGAAAGGAGGCTTTCCAAGTTTGACCATACCGCAAGGATGCCCACGTTCATAAGCCCTGACAGGAGCATATTCGCCTTTGAGAAGTTTGTAAAGCCGAAACCTTCTGAAATGCGGGATTACAGGAGGTTTGTGGACAGCATGCCTGAATGCAGGGGGCTGGAAGACATTAGGGCCATCTACGAGCGCTTCCAGGAGAGGACGGGAGGCCGCGAATCCTATAACACAAGAAAGAGGGGTTGGAATTTCTATGGCGACGCCCCGCTCCATCCCGCCGTCCTGGTGTCAGGCAGGGCAAAAGGCATATGCGGCGACAAGGCATTTGCCTTGTCTGAAGTGTATTCAAACAAGGGCGCAAGAACCATGCTTGCGGAGGGCGTGAGGCTGCAGGGCGGCAAGCCTGTATGCGTTGACGGCAGGGAATCCCCAGAATCTCACATGTGGACAAGATTGTATGCGGAAGGCACATTCCTTGACCTTGACCCCACATTCTATACTGAATTCAGGGCGTTGAGGAGGCAGAATTGCGGGGATTTCTCAGACGGGGATTGGATTAAGGATTTCAGCTATGTGATGTTCGGTTCTGGCAGCAGGTGAATACAGCAAGCTTTTGCCGCCAGCCCGGCACTTTATTTAATGACTTCCTTCTCTGTATTTACATGCCTATAATAAAGACGGGAAAGCTTGAAGAGCTGTTTGCGGCCAACCAGAAGCCCAAGGTTTATGTGGTGTGCTTCCATTCCTATCTTGGAGCCGGAACCAGCCTGTTTGCTGGGATTGTCAAGGACCTCAGGAGAAGTGATGCATCTGTAACAGTTAGTTTGGATCCCTACGCGGAATTTAATATTGAACAGAACATCATCCCATACGGCAAGGGGAGGATGGCCGAAGAGCACAACCTATGCGTCTATGACGATGCAGGGAAGAATGTCATAATTGCAGGGGATGCGCAGAAAGATTTCAATATTTTCGAAAGGGAGGCTACGGTTGCTTTGGCAGGCCTTTCGCTTAACAAGACAGAGGAATTCCGGAGATACTTTGAGCTTGCGAAGGAGATATGAATGGAGGAATTCATGGTTTAGATCCTGTCTATTTCTTTTGCCAGACTGATATCCTTATGCGTGATGCCGCCCTCGCTGTGTGTTGAGAGGGACAGCAGGACAGTGTTGTATTTTATCCTGATATCGGGATGGTGGTCTGCCTTTTCAGCAAGCTGGGCTACACTGTTCACAAAGTCAATAGCACCAGCGAAATCCCTGAAGCGGAACTCCTTTCTTATCTCCGTTCCCGCATGGGTCCATCCGTCCAGGCCTTCCAGTCCGGACGCTATCTGCTGGTTTGTCAGCCTCATGCCTTCCCTTCCTCAGCCGTGTAAACCCTCCACCTGCCTTCCCCCTTCGCCTGGATGAGCCTGTACTGGGCCAGCTTTGCGAGCTGCTTCCTGACGCTCCTGTCCACCACGGGCTCGATACCCATCTTTCCGCAGGCCTTCTCATACTCCTGGTAGAGGTCATCTGGCCTTATTTCACCTGTCTGCTTTATCATCTCATACAATATCTTCTGGTGGCTGTTAAGCCTGTCCATCGCGGTCTTTGAATCGGCTTCCTGGGCCTTGGGCAGGGCGGCCTTTATGTGGTCATCCGGTATCTTTTCCTTGTCCCTGTTCTCGGCTGCTTCAGAGGCAAGCCTCAGTATGTTCAGCGCAACCCTTGCGTCGCCGCTGGCAACCCTGGCAATCCAGTCAACCTGCCTTGCGGCAATGGTCCCGGGCAGCAAGCCCCATTCAATCCTGTCCTTTAAAATATCTTTTATCTCTTCAAAAGAATACCTGGGGAAATGTATGTTCTCCACGGAGGCCAGCGAGCTCCTCACCCTCGGGTCCGCGTCATAAAGGGCTGTCTCCTCATTGGATATCATTATGAGGCCTGCGCTGTCCATCCTGGCGAGGTCATAGAGTATCTTGAAAAAAACAATTTGCTTTACAAGAAAGAAAAGCGAGCGCATCAATATCCGTTTTGCTGGAGGTGTTTAACCCC
>JACQOB010000145.1 GCA_016202745.1 Candidatus Aenigmatarchaeota archaeon
CTATTTCAAGGGCCCGAGGGTTGTGTGAGTCAGGGTTAAATAGTTTTTCCGCTTATAATTAATTATGTACCCGGCACGTGTGAAAAATAATGAAGATCTCAATGCGTATTTTGCAGAAATATCGAAGCACGATATTTTTACCGGAGAGCAGGAATACGCGGTTGCGAGGAGGCTTAAGTCAGGAAACGACGCTGTCAGGAAGGACGCAATTGACGAGATGGTCACAAGGAACCTGAGGCTTGTGGTTTACTGGATTAAGAAATCAAATTACCCGCTGGAAATGAAGGACCTGATACAGGAAGGCAACATCGGCCTGATGAGGGCAGCTGAAAAATTCGATTACAGGAAGGGCACGAAATTCAGCACTTATGCCTCCTGGTGGATTAGGCAGGCCCTTTCCAGGGCTGCCGCCAACCAGGCGGGCATAATCCGGATCCCCGTCCAAATGCAGGGGAAAATGAGGAAGCTTGACAAACTCCTTGAGGCGTATGACGCGGGCAATGGCGGGGGAGGAAGAGATTACGCAAAGATTGCAAGTGATTTGGCCAATAAAGTGAAAGGAAGGAAAGGCGGATTCACAAGGCAGGATGTCATTGACATCGAGGAATACAAGAAAACAAGGGCACCAATCTCGCTGGATTCGCCTGCCGGCCTTGATGGCGGCACAACGCTGGAAGACCAGACAGAAAACCCAGGCGCCGACAACCCGTATGCCAGCACCGTCCGAAAGCTGCTGGGGGAAAAGGTTAATGACATAGTGAATGAACTGAGCCCGAAAGAGGCTGCCGTGATAAGAGGGAGGTTCGGAATCTACCAGGCCGATGACGGCGGGATTTACTACAGGGAGCCAATGACCCTGGAGGAGGTTGGAAGAGAGATTCACCTGACAAGGGAAAGGGTGAGGCAGATAGAGGGTAAAGCCCTGATGAAGCTGCTCAGGAAGGCACGGGAAGGCGGGCTTAATGAGATGCTCTATGATGTTGACTGATCATTTCCCCTTGCACAGGCCGTACAGCCTGTTGCAGTCATCCCTCATGAAATATGGCGGCGGGCATGAACCTTTCTTCCGGCCTTATCACGAGATATGGAATGGTCCCAAGAATACACGGCATACCTAGACCGGCCCGAGTGCAGCCCATTGCCTCACGATAAATTCGTGGAACTTGCAGTAAGGGCAAGGGCAGGAGACAGGGATGCCAGGGAAAGGATGGTGCTTTCAAACCTGAGGCTCGCGGCTAAAGAAGCCTATAGGCACGCATTTAATGCCGTTCAGAAAATGAAAGGAGGCTGATCAGCAAGGTTCAATTCCTATGGCGGGAAAGGAGTTTCAATTTATGACATGTCCGCCCTGCGCCGCGGATATGATATTTCCCTGCATTCTGGAAAAACTGAGGGGCGTTTTTTACGAAGCCGAAAGCCAGGCCTGTTCTAGCCTAGTTCCACGCCAGGCATCGCCCATTTTCCCGAAAGCCTCTTCCGGTTTTCCCTGACAATCCCGTCCGACATCGCATTCTTTATCTGCGGATCTGAAAAACCCAGCAGCCTCCCGAAAGAGAGCAGGTCAGATGGCGACCGCAAATCCCACTCTGATTGCGCGCAAGAGGAGACCACGAAAGGCGACCTGAACTTCCTGCACAGCTTCGCAATCTCCAGGTACCTGTGGAATACATCGGCCCTCATCTTCTTGTTGGAGTGAAGCAAGTCCTGGAAGGAGAAGCAGACCGCCACGTTATTCTTCTGCGCCAGCCTGGCCATAATATGGTTGAAGCCGGTCTCCGCCTTCGGGTCCATTATCAGGATGTCCACCTCCTCCGTCTCCAGCGCGGCCCTGTTTATCTCCTCTGACACGCCTTCCACAACTATAAGCTCCGATTTCATCCTGTTCTGTTTTACCATTTTCTGCATTTCGCCTGTCTTATCGGTCTTTATCATGATGCCAGGAGTGACATCAATATTTTTCTGGATATTCTTTTTTGCCTCCTCTGCCTGCCTCAGATCATTAAAAAGCAGGCCTATGCCTTCCCATCCGAGCTTCCTTGCGAATTCAATTGCCTTCTCAATGTTATCAGGCCTCAGGCACAAGTCATAGAACATAA
>JACQOB010000139.1 GCA_016202745.1 Candidatus Aenigmatarchaeota archaeon
ATGTCCTTTATGTTAGATTATTGGTTCGCTGTTATATTATTGGCTTCCTACATCAGGCCGGTGAGCCCGTATCTTGATCCGTCAGCTGCGCTTATCCTGAACTTGTCAGGAAGCCCCCTGACTTTCTGGCCGTTGTTTATGCCGATCTGGTAATACAGGTAATCCAGGCTGCTCTGGTCAGGCCCCTTGATTCCGGCCCCGGCGCTTATCAGGTCATCCACGTTGACAAAGCTTTCCAGGCCGTTTGACGACTCGTTCAGGTTCCCTTCAAGCCTCTGAAGGATGTCCGGGCCTGACGTCCCCGGGAAGTGGCTGTAGTAGCCCTTTTCCACTGCGTCATTCACCGGGAGGGACCAGGCACCCTTGGTCAGCTCATCCAGGTAGACTTCGCTGTAATTCGACTGGGTTATAGTTGCGTTCGCAAGTGCAACGGCATTGGCGGCGCCGGCTATGTAGCAGGACGCTGCCGGCACCCCCGCGGCTTCGCCCACATAGCCAAGGAATCCTCCCGGGGCAGTGGAGGCGTCGCTGACGATTAGAATCTTTGACCCCGGGTTGACGGCGCCTGGATCAAAGGTTGCGGTGCCTGTGCAGTTGCCATATGAGGCAGAGCCCGCCACCATGCTCTTCGCATAATAAGAGTATGGATACCTGACAATATTCCTCGTCGCCAGGTTTTGCGTGCCAATAGCGGCTGTGGGGTCTTCCACGTTTTCAACAGGTATCTTCACTGTTGCCGGGAAAGTCCTGGCAATCCTGGCCACGTCAAGCCTGTCCTTGATGTCAATTGTCAGCATTACCTCGGCGTTCAGGTTGAACCCGTCAAGGTTTGATGCAGCCAGGCCTGAATGGTTTATCTGAAGGTCGAAGCCCGTCTGCACGCCCTGCATCAGCAGAATCCAGTCGGGTATGCTGTTGTTTTCCATCAGGAAGGTTGGGTTGCCGTACAGCGAGCCGTTTTCCATCAGCTCCCCAAGCCTGGCGGATGAATTGTCAATGTACGCGCCCGTGCTCAGCACGGAATCCGAGGCCGCGATCAGCGCGCGCTGACCCGATATGGAAACAGCCTTCTGGAAGTCATTCTCCACTGATTTTTCCACCTGGTGCAGCTGGTCCGCTATCACCTTCTCGATGGTGCCATACCTAATCGTCTGGCTTGACGAAATGAAGAAGATGATGAAAAGCAGGAGCGGTATAACCAGCAGCAGGGTGACAATCGAGTAAACCTGCCCCGAAAGCATTTCATTCCATGTCCCGTCTGGCTTTCTGATTCTGACTGCCGAAACTATACGCTTGCGATTATTCTCAGGGTGGAACATGCCTAACTCCACATCCTTATCTCGAGCTTAGCGGGCCCCCAGAGGGACGGCACGCCCTTTACGCTTGAGTTGAGGACCTCTATTTCAGTGGCGGTAATGAATGACCCCAGCACCTGCTTCAGCCTCTCCTTCGCGTCCTCCACCGCTGCTGTAGCATTCGGGTAGACCCCGCCGAAGCCGACTATTGACTTTATGAGCGAGCCGTATTCCACTGTGGAAAGGCTGGTGATTTCGCAGGTGGAAGTGCAGGTGTCGTTGGCTGTCACCGTATTGTTGACTGAGATGTTGTAGTAGACAGGGTCTATGTATACGGAAGAGGGCAGCGAGAAATTGAGGGGCGTCTGGAAGATCTGCGCCTGGCCGTAGCCCTGGGGCTGCACCTTCACCGACGTGTTCTTGTTGTCAAGCTGCACTACGTGAAGGAAGCTCCTGTCTATTGGCGTGCCGTTGAAGAACAGCGTGACATCCTTCGGGTTGGCTTTGAGCCCGGAGAAGTGCTGCACCTGGTTGATGTCAATGTAGCCGAACTTGACGTTCTGCGGCGGCCTGAAGTATTCCACAAAAATCTTGGAGGAATTGGAAGGCTTGTTTTGCGGGTCCGAGAACAGCCGGACTTCGCTTGCCGGTCCCCAGAAATCATTCAGAGATGTGTTGGTGTTTATGTATACGGCCACGACATTTGTCCTGCCGGCGTTCTGGGAAATGTTGCCTGTCAGGTTGAGCGAGATGAAGGAATTAGGCAGGGGCGTCGTATTCAGGTAAATCCTTTTGTCATTGAAGAACACCTGCACGTCAGGCCTTGAAGCGTCGTCGGCGACGCCCTGCCAGTTGAGGTACATTGTCGCGTTGGTAACCGCCGCATCGGAAGGCACATATACGGGCATGGCGGCAAAAACCCCGGGCCTGTCAGACTGCTTGCCCTTGCTTACGATGCTGTCAAAATACTGCGTATAGTTGAATGTATTGTTGACCACCAGCTTCGTGAAGTCCGTGCTGTATGTGACCTCCACCCCGCCGCCGGGGTTGAGCCTGGTCCTGCCGGTGTTGCTCGAGCCTGACCTGAACAGGACGAGGCTTATCCTGTTCCAGCCGCTCACAGTGATGTCGCTCACGTTGAAGGTGTAAACCAGTACGTAGTCCCCGTAAGGCGTCTGGGGGTTTTCTATTATCTGCCTCCTGGCCGTGATGTCCTGGCCGTTCATGTAAAATTCGTTCTGGGCGTCCGGATCAGAGTTGCCTGAATGCTCCGCAATAATCAGGGTAGAATTCAGTATTTTTGTCGCGTTGACGAAGAACCTCTTGGTAATGTTCAGCTTGTCGCCGGCGCCTCCTGAATTGCCGGCTCCCGCGGGCTCGAACGGAAAGATCTCCGTGATGTTTGTCTTGGCCTTCACCGCAAAGGCCCTAGCCACGTAGCCTGACACGGGCTTGCCCTTTTGGAATCCCGAGGCTATTGTAGAGAGCCTCGCAAGGAATGTCCTGTTGGCGGTGGAATTCTGCTGGTATATCACCTGGTTGTCGAAGGACATCTCGTACCCGAGCCTTGCGGGAATTGTCCTGTTGAGGAACTCCTGGGCCAGGTCGGCCGCCCGCTGCTCGTCTGTCGCGTTGCCGGTTGACCAGAGGGAGCCGATTATGTCAAGGACTGTCTTGTTGTCGTCCTCCTGGGTCAGCACGCCCTGCGCGTAATAGCTGCCAACGGTCTGGAAATCCTTTATGTAGGACATCCTCGTGTTCTGCATCAGGCTGAGCACATCCTTGCCCGTCAGGTACAGCCTCTCATAGCGCAACTCAGGGGACGTGTATGTGAAGGAAAGCCCCGCCAGGAAGACAGTCAGCAGTATCAGTATGCTTGCCGCAATGATCGCGTCCAGCGAGAACACAAAACCTTTTTTCAAAAAAGGTTTACCAAAAAGGGAGGCTATTCGCTTCGTCGCGGAGCCCGCCGGCGATGTTATCGCCGGACTTGCAGTGGCTCCTCGCTCATTACGCCTTCCAATTATTAAACCTTCTGCCCCCATCAGTTAATATTTCCCGCGGGGTGAAATAAAGGTTACGAATGCTGAATCATCTATATATTCCTGCATCATCCCTTTCGTGTGTCCACAAATGAGATCCTGTCTGCCTGAATATTTGGGAATCTCAAATCCGAACTCCATGCTGACATGGTGCCAAATATAAGGATATAAATACACCCAATAAAACAATATTATGAACCTTCGCGGCTACCTCAGGAGCAAGTTCGGCAAGGACCTTTTCGCGCACCTCAAGAACAACGAGATAGCTGAAGAGAGGATAAAGCTCGAGAAGCATGTGGAGAGGATTTCTGACGAGATGAGGGACCTCCAGGACAAGATACAAAGGCTGATGCTTGATTCAAAAGGGCAGCCCACTCCAATGAAGCTGCTCAATATCCAGAAGATAAAGACGCTGAGGCTGGAGTCGACAACCAAGCAGCAAGAGGCCAACACTTACATCAAGCAGCTCCAGCTGCTTCTGCTTGTGGAGGCGATGAAGGAGCACCACAAGACGAAGGAGAAGGACAAATTAATAGAAAAAATACTTGACGCGGACGTGGACCACCTCAGCCAGGTCCTGTTTGACGAGGACGTTCAGAAGGCCATCCAGGAAGGCCGCATGGACGACGTGAAGGACAAGCTGAAGAGGATGTTCGCCAAGGAGGAGATGCCGCACGACCAGGAGACCCAGGAGCTGCTCAACGCGATAGACGACCTGGAAAGCGTGGATGAGGAGACGGCATTGAAGATGGCTGGCCAGAAGGCCAGGAAGATCACCGAATCGCAGCTGAAGAAGCAGGTTAGGGAAGAGGAAGACGAGTAATGCTTGTTCTTATAAATCTGATTGCCAACAGCCATGCATGACTGACTATAAGGCTGAACTGAATGAAAGGGTGGTTCTTCAATAGCTACTGTTTAGCTTTCTACAATTCAATGTCCCTGAATATCTTTTCATCACTGCCGGGCCCTCTTGACAGAATGTCTATCTTCACTTCGCCGCCAAGATGATCTTGCAGCCTCCTCAATGAATCAAGGCTGTTTTCTGTCAATTCGGAGAACAGCTTTATTCTTGAAAGCCTCTTTGGATCCAGGAAGTCCCTGCCAACCCTCCACTCCCCATAAACAGGCTCGCATTTTTCAAGAACCTGGGAATCATCAGGCAGGTCCGTCAGCGTGCTGTCCCTGTACTTGTATGCCGTACAGATCGGAATGCTTCCATGGGTTCCGAAGTTTGCCACAAATTTTGGCATCTCATCCATCTTTGTTAATCCAACGCGGTTTACCTTTCCGACCAGAATGTTATGCCTGTATAAGACCGTGTCGTTGAAGTCCAGCTTCCTTGGCCTTCCTGAAGTTGTCCCGTATTCGCCTCCAAGATCTCCGCGCTCACCCCTCATCACTTCGCTAACTTTATTGTCATATGTCACCCATGCGCCATCATGTGTAAACCTCCTGTCGCCAACTTCCGATTGGGGGAATTTGAACAAGGCAAGCGTTATGTCGGTGTTTAATGGTGGCCTTGTTGTTACAGAACTGCTTGAATGCCTGTTTGCCCCGTTGTAAACGTCCAGCCCTATGCTCTGACAGCCTGCCTGCAGCACATTTGTTTCCGGCCTGTTTATCCTCCTCATAAGATCTGCCTCCGGCACCAAGAATTCACTTAAATATTCCCTCAGCTCTTCATATTCCCGGACATATCTATCCAAGGGGATATCATATTTTCCGCCGAATTTTATGTGCACTGCCGGCAGTATCCTGTCTCTTAGTATAGGCACAAAATTGTCACCCACAAACTCGGCAAAAGTCATGCCCTGCTTGTATGCCGCGGCTGCATACATTGTCGAGATGCCCCTTAGCGTTGTGCCGAACCCTGTTTTGCCCTTCGCAGCTTCCGCATCAGTCTCTTCCATGAGGTGGTGCAACAGGACCACCTGGTTCCTGCCACTGATTCCAAAGTTGGTCTTGTCAACCCGTATGCCTTTTTCCCTGAGGTCCTTTATCTCTTCCATCAAACCGGCAGGCCGGTATTCCTTTGGCTTATACTCAGGGGGGTCTTTGGGGAGGATGGCGCCACCTGAGAGGAAGGCTGCATACAGGCCATCCATGCCAATACCGACAGGGACCTGGTGAGAAAATACAACTATCCCTCCCGGGTTAATCCACGTCTCGCCCGCGTTTGCGCCGCCGTGATATCTCACGACAAAACCATATTTTTGACCCTTTTCCAGATAATAATTGTTGAGAAGAATTGCACCCTCCGCTCCTCCCTTCCCCTCATCGCCGAAGGCCCCTCCAAGAACCAGGATTTTCATACCTTCGAAACCCCCTCGTATCTGGAACCCTCGGACTGCAGCTCAAGGGTGGCGTTGTCTGCGAATTCACGCTGGTTGAGCGCGCCGGATTCGCTGAACGTTTTTTCCACGAAAGCGATGTCAATTCCTATACCGTCCTGGTCATCATGGATGCTCCCCCTGTGGGGTATGAGGCCTGCCTTGCCTTCCGGCACGAACGTATCCATAGACGAGTATCCGTACCGCTCAATATTCTTTGCCTTCCGGGAAGCCTCACCCCAGTATTCCTTCAGGAAAACCTTTACTGCAAGCTCCCTCCCCCCAGCCCTGATCGTCTCCGTGCGCTCAACCAGGGACGCCCTGCTTTCCGTGAACTCGCCGAAATATTTGCCCATCATCAGCAAATCCGCGCCAAGCGCATATGCGATGTTCATGTAGCCGGCGTTCTCTATGCCGCCGTCGGCGCATATGGGTATTATTTTCCCCTTGTCTTTTGCATACTGGTCCCTTGCCGCCGCTGCCTTCATTATTGCGGTTGCCTGCCCGCGGCCCGTCCTTTTTACCTCCCTTGTGGTGCAGCCGTATCCAGGCCCCTGGCCGACCTTCACTATGTCGGCTCCCGCCTCTGCCGCAAGGAGGAAGCCGTCCACGTCAATGAAGTTGCCCGCCATTAGGGGGATTTCAGGGTACATGGATTTCAGCTTCCTTATTGCAGAGAATGCATAATCACTTTTCGCATCAGAAGTGTCAATCACAAGCATGTCACATTCCGCCTCCACAACAAGCGCCCTGGCCCTTTTCAAGTCCTGCCTGAAAGTCGAGACCGCGCCGGCAAACCGATACCGGCCTTCCTTGTCCACAAACTCCTGCGGGTACCGGACATGCTTGCTTATGTCAGACCAGAAGACGGCCGCAACGTATTTCCCCCCCTTGTCCACTATCGGAAGAATCCCAAGCCCCCTCGAAAGGAGAATTTCATTGGCATCTTCAAGGGGCATGCCGTCAGATCCTGTGACGACGTCCTTGAGCGGGATCATCCTCTCGGCGACCTTCTTTCCGGCGTCCTCTCTTGGGTGGTATTTTTTCTCGGTAATCACCCCGGCAAGGCTGCCATCGCTGACAACAGGAAAATTTGAGTACCCTGTCCTTCGCTGCAGCTCAATCAGGTCCCCAATAAGCATATCAGGCTTTACTGTTGTCACGTTGTAATTGAACCCAGCCTTTGCCTTCTTTATGCTCCTTCCAAGCTCAACCTGCTCCCTGATTGGGAGGCTCCTGGGAAGCACGCCCATGCCGCCGTATTTGGCCAGCTCTATTGAGAGCCTGTCGCCTGTCACGCATTGCATGGCTGCGGAAAACCATCCGAGCGGTATGTACATGTCAGGCGTAATCTGGTATCCAAGGCTGACCTTCTCAGGCGTAACACCTCTTTTCTGCCGACCAGAAATGATAAGATATTCGTCCAAGGATCTCGAAACATCGCCTGTAAACTTCGCCATCAACCCCACCAGAAATTATATCATATTGTGGGTTAGCTTTTTAAGGGGATCACGCGCCCAGCAGGATTCCCACCGCATAGCCCAGCAGTGCCGCGATGGAACCTATTATTGCGATCTGTGCGCCGCTCTTGAGCCACCAGCCGATCGTCATCTTCGCCTTCACGGCACCGACAAGGAAAAGGGCCGCTATCGACATTATGAAGGACGCTATTATGCCGGCTTTGGGCGCCATCAGGAAGAACGGGATGAGCGGTATGAAAGAGCCCGCGAAGGTGGCCGCGCCGACAAGGAAGGTGTTCTTCACGGGGTCCTCGTAGTCCGACCGGGACAGGTGAAGCTCCTCTGTCATCATCGTCTC
>JACQOB010000163.1 GCA_016202745.1 Candidatus Aenigmatarchaeota archaeon
AAACAAAGCAGTACGACGTGATTGTGGTCGGCGGCGGGCCTACGGGCACGATAGCGGCCATGTACCTGAAGAAGGCCGGCAAGGACGTGCTTCTGATAGACAAGGCCAAGTTCCCCAGGGACAAAATATGCGGCGACGCGCAGGGCAGGAAAGCCGCCATGGTGATGAAGGAGCTTGGCATATACGAAGAATACAAGAAGATACCCGGCTGCCCGATTTTCGGCCTGAGGCTTTCCTCACCCAACGGCACGCAGATTGACCTCACGATGATTGACAGGAGCAGCGGGGTTCCAGGCTACGTGACCAGGAGGATGGACTTTGACAACTTCCTTTTCCAGAGCGCGAAAGCCTTGGGCATTGAGATAATGGAGGAGACAGCCGTAACAAAGATAGTGCATGAGGACAAGGCCATCAGGGAGGTGCACTGCAAGAGGGGCGGCGAGGAATTCACTCTCAGGGCGAAGGTTTACATAGCAGCTGACGGGGCGCACAGCATGTTTGCAACGGAGTTCGGTCAGAAGAACCCGCCGGAGCACCTCATTGTCGCCGTGAGGCAGTACTGGAAGGGCGTGACGGGCCTTTCGGACATGATCGAGATCCACCTTATCAAGGATTTGATACCCGGCTACTTCTGGATATTCCCTCTTCCCAACGGCGAGGCCAATGTCGGGCTGGGCATGATAATAAAGGACATGACCAAGAAGAAGGTCAACCTGGCCGACGCCCTGAAGAGGGAGGTGACACAGAACCCGCTGTTCGTGGAGAGGTTCAGGAACGCGAAGCCGCTTGAAGACGTCAAGGCGTGGAACCTGCCGATAGCAAGCCACAGGAGGAAGTGCTACGGCCAGAACGTCATGCTCATCGGGGACGCGGCAGGCCTGATAAACCCCCTTAGCGGCGAGGGTGTGGGCACTGGAGTCATTTCAGCGAAGCTGGCCGCTGAAGTGGCCATCGAGGCAATGGAAAAGAACGACTACAGCGAGAAATTCATTAAGCAGTATTATGACAGGCTGTGGGAGGCCATAGGGGAGGAGATAAAGGCCGACTACAGGATCATGAGGCTTGGGACAAGGTTCCCATTCCTGATTGACAGGCTGATAAACAAGGCCAAGAAGAACCCCGAGGCGAGGAAGGAGCTGGAAAGCCACCTGCCCTACGTCTCGGGCAAGGCAAAGATAGGGACCAAGGAATTCATATCAAACATACTCGAGGGCTAGATTTCCTTCCTAAGCATCCCAAGAAGGGATTCGAATTTCACGTATCCAGCCTTCTCATTGAAATGTCCCGCGTTCTTTATCAGAACAGGCTTAACGTCTAATAATTTACCTAACTCTTCTGACTTTTCCGGAGGCACATAAGGGTCGTCATTGGAATATATCACATAGAATTTCCCGCAGTTCTGCCTTATTTTTTTCCAATTGAACTGCTTTTCAGCGAACGTCCTGTTTATCCTGTCGAATTCTGGGTTCGCCCATGCGTCTTCGAACTTCCCAATGAAGCCCGCTACAAAAAATGCTGCCTTGATGGGGCCGCCAAGCTTTTCAATCACGCTTAAAAGGAACGCCGGCCCAAGGCTATGGCCAACTGCAATAGAATTTTTATCCAGATACTTCTCATATCCTTTAAATGTCTTAATCCAATTTTCCAGCGTTTGGCCGTCCGGCGTTGGGAACCTGGGAATGAAAACATTGCAGCCAAGCCTTTCCAGTTCTGATTTCAGCCAGGGGAACCAGTTTTCTTCCGGGTGGCCATAGGAGCCGTGTATGATTATTACGTTGGGCATATTTTGCTTTTAACGGCCAGAAATAAATAATTCTCATGCTTGTCAAGGAGGCCATGAGCAGGACGGTTCTTACGGTAGTGCCCGAGGCGGACCTCAGGGAAGCCGCAGCCTTGATGGTTGACAACCACGTGGGCTGCCTGGTGGTCGCGAAGAAGGGCAAGCTGGAGGGCATAATCACCGAAAGGGACATCATAAAATATTTTGCCGAAGGCGGCAATGTGCAGGGGGCTTCCGTATCGGACGCGATGACGGGGTACGTGATAACGGTCTCGCCCAACGCAAAGATAAGGGCCGCCGTGAACCTGATGAACCAGTACGGCATAAAGAAGCTTATAGTGACAGAAGGCGACACCATAGCGGGCATAATCACCTCCACTGACGTGGTCAGGGAAGATCCCAGGAGGTGCAGGGACATTGCAGTTCTCAGAAGGGACAAAAACAAGGGATAAGGGGCATCCCGGGGTGGGCGCAATACTCCAGCGCGGGTTGTCAGGATACTCTCCTCCACCCTGCGGCCCCGCAAGCATTGCATTGCCGGCTTAAGGCTGCTGCATTCCTGCCCTGACCTGGTTCACCGCCACCGCAATCCTGCGGGACAGGGCTTCTCAGTCAAGTATACAGGCCCGCAGTGAAGGCCTGCGCCGCCCCCGGGCGTTCGGCTCCATCGTATTCGTCAGGGATGGCTTGTCTAGAGTATGTAAGCCATCGACCTTTTGACGGTTTATGGTTACAGGGTACGCCAAACACCCCAGCCTAGCCCCCGTAGAATAATTGAGACGACTGCTTAAAAAGTCCGCTACCAGTGCGGACAGGGGAGCATGATTTTCTCTCTTGGATTCGCCAACACGATTTCAATAAAACTGTCCTTCCCGCTGACATAGAGGACATCAGTGCTTCTTTCGTCCAGCATGAGCTTGCCTTCTGGATTCGTATAGACAAACCTGTTCGCGATGGGCGCAGTCTTAAATCCGCATTTCTCATAAAAGGGGGCGACTCCTTTCCTGCAGAAACCAATCCCCGTCTGTTTACTTTTGGCAAGATAATCATGTATTGCGTGCATAAGCTGGCTGCCATGGCCTTTTCCCTTCATCACCGAAACTATCCCGCCAATGCCAAGGATGCTGTAAGCCCTTCCATTGAATAATACTCCCCTGACTGGTATGACCCTCCCGACTGACAAAATTCTTTTCTTTTCGGATACCATGAAAAACTGGTTATTGTCAAACTGCTTTCTGTCAGCTGGTCCATTTGCTTTCAGGCCGAACGCTTTGGTCCAGATGCCGCAAATATTGCTGATTACATCATCTGACAGTTCTATGCCTTTTCTAGAAAGCAACATATGCAGGAGGCAGGATTTTCGTGCACCCATTACATTGTTCATGTCTTTGGGTGAGCGTATGGAAGGCGTAATCGAGTCTCGAACCACAAATCCGGCGATAACATCGCCGGCAGGCACTCGAGACGAGATAGCCTCCCTTTTCGCTCAAGCCTTTTTGGAAAAGGCTTGGATTCGAACCTGCGAAGGCACTAAGCCACGCGGTCCTTAGCCGCGCGCCTTTGACCGCTTGGCTACCCCTGCACTTGCACGTTATGTCAAGATAATTGGTTGTTAGGATATAAACCATTTATTAGCAGCCAAAAAGAAAATTAATCATGTTTAGCACCTTTCTCCACACCTTCCTGATAGGCGTGTTTTCCAGCCTAGTCATATACGGGATATACAGGAACGCCGGCCCGGCTTTGTGGGCATATCTGGCAGCATGGCTTCCGGATTTGCCAAAATTTGGCCTGTTTTTCGGCGCCACGAACATCGATACGATATTGCTGGTGACACACACTTTCGGCGTTGTCATTCTCCCGGCGATACTGATCGTGATCGACATATTCATGATTGAGCTCAGGATGGCAAAATACCTGGCCCCGCTGGCGGCTTTCTCGAAGACGCTGAGGGAGATACTCATGATAGAAAGGGTGATAGGAAGGCTTCAGCGTTACCATGCCATACCGAGGCCAATCAGGGTCGCGAGGCTTTACATGATCAGCGTAATTGTCGGGGTGATGCACCTGGCCATAAACGTCATAATGGGGGTGTTTTAGCTGCTGTATGCAGTTTTTCAGGGTTTAATTTTGTAGTATTGGATGGCATAATGCCAAACAGTCCTATTCCCAATATACCCGAAACCAACTATGTTACTCCTGCAGAATGCGTCTGCCTTTCCATGTCCATATGGAAAATACTGTTCTGCTATCTCAACCTCATGGCTGCCTTCAGCATAATTAAAATCAGTCACAGTAACGGGTTGACCTAGGGGGCTAAGCTTGCCTTGGGGAATCCTCCTGTTGCCGGGGTATAAAGTAAACCCTTTTCCGTTCAGCTCAGCCACAAGCTGTTTCAATGCCATATTGCCACTAAAGAGTGTTTGCAGGAAGCTTTAAAAAGGTTAAACAATCTCCCCCCACCCAATGAGGCGCCAGCGGCCCGCAACCTGCCTCGAGATAGCCACCCGGTGGCCCTTGCCTGCACAGACCGGCATCTTTAGCTTCACGGAGATGTGCTTGGCGGCAGAAGAGACTGTGCCCACCGTCCTGTTCGGCCCGACTGCGAGCATGAGGATGTCGCCTGTCTTTATGGGTGTGACTGCCAGATCCTCCTTTGACCCTATCACTCTTTCGAGAAGGTGCGCCTTTATGTTTATGTCATTCAGGACTGGCGGCAGCTTGTCAGCAAGGCCGAGCAGGCTGCCTGAAAGTGCATCGGACTTGGTGAAATACGGATCCATCTGCGTTGAAACCCCCAGAAGGCCTCCGGGCCTTGCTTCCTGGAGGTCAACACCCGCCTGTTTCAGGCTTGCTATCCTGACCCTTACGGGCTCCAGCTTTTCCTTGATTCTTATTCCCGGCCTTATCTCGACTGCGTCGCCAACCTTCAGCCTGCCCTCAACAAGAGAGCCCCCAATGACACCCCCCTTCAGCTCCTCCAGGTTTGTTCCGGGCTTGTTGATGTCAAAGGACCTGGCAACGTACATGATAGGCGGCTTTGACAGGTCCCTGTCGGGGGTGGGCATGGCGGTGTTTATTGCCTCTATGAGCGCATCAATATTGACTCCATGCTGGGCGGAAACAGGGACAATAGGCACCCCGTCAAGCCTGCCCTTGAGGAATTCCCTTATCTCCATGTAGTTCTTCATGGCCTGCTCTTCCGTGACAAGGTCCACCTTCGTCTGCACGACGACTATGTTTTTGATGCCGACAATCTCCAGCGCCGTGAGGTGCTCCCTGGTCTGCGGCTGTGGGCATGTTTCGCTGGCGGAAATGATAAGCAGGGCGCCGTCCATTAGCGCGGCTCCGGCCAGCACAGTAGCCATTAGCGTCTCATGACCCGGGGCGTCAACAAAGGACACCGTCCGCAGGATTTCGCATTCGGATGAGCACTTGGCGCATTTGCTGGAAGTGCCATAGGATCCGTGCCCTTCACAATTCCCGCACTTATAGAATGTGGCATCAGCGTATCCCAGCCTAATGGTAATGCCCCTCTTCAGCTCCTCGGAGTGCACGCTGGTCCACTTTCCGGTGAGCGCGTTGGTCAGCGTGGTCTTGCCGTGATCCACGTGGCCGACCAGGCCTATGTTCACCTCAGGGAGGAGCTTTTCCTTCTGCATTGACTCTGCCTTCGCTTTTGCCATAACAAACTCATATTAATTGGAATAAGCCCATTTATAATTGTTTAAAAGGATAAGAAGAGAAAATATTTGCAAAGTGTATGCTGGCTTACGCAGTTTATGCACAGCCAGATAGGCAAGTTGGGCCCATAGCTCAGCCTGGTAGAGCACTCGGCTCTTAACGTCATGGTGTTCTAAGAGCCATATGACCTTCCGGAATGATGGAAGATACCGAGGAGTCAGGGGTTCGAATGGATGCCGGCATGGAATGAATGCAACCAGCCGGCCTCTGCGGAATTCCCCTTGGGCCCACTCATGGAAAACCTGCTTGACGGAGTCCGGTTCGTGGCGGAGAATTCGGATCATGTCAAGGTTGACGCTAAAAGGGTTGCGTCCTTCTGCAATGGCCTGCACCGCCTGGACAGCAGGACGTGGCTGGACAACCGGCTCTTTGACATGTCCGCGCTAAATGAAACGGACAGGCTTAATTTCACCCTGCTCCTGGATTCCCAGGCATTCTGTTACTGGGGAAGCCCCAAATGGACAATCGAATATGGCGGGAAACCGTACGACGGGTCCTGGGGCATGATTGTCTCAATCAGGCGGGCTCTGGAGAGCGGCATCCCAATCCTGTCGCCGCTCTTCTGGGAGAACATGAAAAAGGGGGACCTTAGGGGTGTATTGAAAGGCAGCGTGGAGATTCCCCTGTTCACCGAGCGCCTTGGGATAATCAGGGAGCTTGGATCTGTGCTGAACCGCAGGTTTGGCGGGGATTTTGCCGGCCTGATAGGCGGGGAGAAGGATGTCCTGGGGTTCCTGGACAGGGTTGTGGCCGGCTTTCCCTCCTTCAATGATGCGTCCAGCTACAAGGGCAGGGAGATTGCATTTTTCAAGCGGGCCCAGCTGCTTGCCTGGGACCTGCATAATGTTTTCATGGACAGCCATGGCGCTTTTGGGAACATCGACATGCTTACCGGCTGGGCAGACTACAAGCTCCCCTATGTGCTGAGGAAATTGGGCATTTTGAAGTATTCCGAGCAGCTCGGAAGGAAAGTGGATCATGGCGTGGAGATACCAAGGGACAGCGCGGAGGAGGTTGAAATAAGGGCGAACACCCTGTGGGCGATAAGCCTTATTACGGAGGAATTGAAGGGGAAGGTGCCTGATGTCAATTCTGCGCAGGTGAGCTGCCACCTATGGTACCTCAGCCAGGACAGGCCTCCCCATGAGCGGTATCACCTTACAAGGACCGTGTCTTACTAGAACAGACTGAAAACTCAAGGTCTCATCTGCCCATGTGGACCTCTCCGGGTCGATCCATGATTTCCCAATAATCAGATGCTATTTCTTGACTTCCTTAAATCGTATTAGCCTGTAATGATGCAACATGCATCCTGTCCTATATTTGAATTTTATATAGTCATATCGTTCGGATACATCCAATTTCCCGCCTACACTTCTGGCCATTGGCCGTATTATCTCAAGCGCATCCTGCAAAGTCATTTCCCTGCCGTCCAGAGAATTCGCAAATTCCCTCATGGGTAACGGGCACGGAACCAGGGCACCGCCCCTGTATTCCATGCTTATCGGGTCATAGAGTTTTACCGTTTTTGATCTATATTCCTCGTCCATCAGAATGATTATTAGGACTAGTTTATAATATTTTCTGTCAAAAATATTCTGATAAGAATATAAATGGCTTCGGGAACTGTCTGGCGAGTCATTCACCAACATCCAGAATTGAATAT
>JACQOB010000142.1 GCA_016202745.1 Candidatus Aenigmatarchaeota archaeon
AATTCCTGCCGGTGCTGATTGCCACTGCTGTGGCGTTCGCCCTGTTCTTCTATGTGATTTATCCGGACGGCATACGGAAGGCGGCGATAGAAGGCCACTACAAGACAACAGACATCATATCAATACTGAACCCTTCATTTGAGCTGCCCGACGTCGTGGCATCCTTTTTCTTCACCAACTCCTACCTGTTCCTTTTTGCCCTTCTAATCACCCTGTACGGCTACAGGAAACGGATAATGAAGGCCGGCTTTTTCAAGGACAACCTGAAGGCCCCAAGGTATTACACGATATTCATCGTAATGTTCGCATTATCCTTCCTGATTTACTCCTTCACCGCGTTTGGGGACACGAACAAATACCTGATCTACCACAATTACGTCCCGCTAATGATACTGATGGGGAAACCCCTTTCGGATTTTGCCAGGAACAGGAAAGCATTGCTCGTGTTGGTGATCATAACAGCTGTCAGCTTTGCAGCCATCGCCCCCACATTCCCCTATTTTGGCCATTACGCGAACTTCAACGTGCAGAAATTCTACGCTTATGAGATCTACGGCGGTTCCCACATAACAGCAACCCAGGACGCAATAGACTACCTGGGAAGCATAGGCAACCCGGACATAGTCACAAACGAGCAAAACCTGATTTTCAAGTACCAGGGCAAGACCAGCTATATCCTGCCTCCCTATGACAGCAGCTGCAATGCCGAATACGCCCAATCCCTCACTAGGAAGTATATAGTTTACTTTGCCGGCTATACAGTCGCCAATTCATACCAGGAAGACCCGTATGTCTGCCCGTATCTTAGGGCATACAACCTGGCCAATGTGGCTGAATTCAAGGACGACTACCAGACCTTCCTCAACAGGTTCCCGGTGGTTGTCTATAAAATTGAAGAAGCCATACCGCTGGAAATACAGCAGGGCTAGCCCTACAACCTCTTCCTTGAAACAAACAGCAGGCAAAACGGGTCAAAATATGCATATAAGCGGCCCCTTTTATAATATGTTCCCTTGACATTCTCCACCATGAAGTTGCATGAATGCAGGAACTCCACGAAACTTTTTCTTGTCCATGAATTGACATGAGGATTGCCGGTTATTGGCTCGTCCTTCCATATGCCAACCCTGTGAAGCAGATTCCCGCAGTTCGGTATTGTTACTATCAGCTTCCCGTTGTCCTTCAGCAGCCTGTGGCATTCCCTGAAGACAGCCCTCGGATTTTTTATATGCTCCAATGAATCAGAAAGCACTATTGCCCCGAAAGACCTGGCAGGATAGCCAAGCTTCTCTTTTTGCAGGTCGCATACAACGTTCCCATGGCCGTATTTCACGACATCAACATTTACATCTCCAAGCGGGTTTTCCCCGCACCCTATATCCAGGACAGGGCCTTTTACCGATCGCAACACCTCCAATATCTCCTCATGCTTCCTCAGCCTGTATTTGAATTGCATATGGCATCTATCCCGTACTGTATATGAAAATATCCCCCTCATTTATTAATATTCGCTTGTCCAGAGCGCTTCTGGTGACATAATAATCTGCATCCATATCATTGTATTTTATAACGTCATTCCCGGAGCTGTCCACCAGATGCGGCACCCCGCCGCTGTATATTATCATTCTGTTTCCTGTCTGGAAGATCCTCGCCGCCTCTTCAAGGGCCACAGTCCCATTTGCATAACCCGTGTCCGGAATGTCTATCATGGGATTGTAGGGGAATCCCTGAACCCATCCGGCATTGTTAATCAGGTCCGCATCCAGCCCTATCGTAGAATTCTCAGAAATCCCGTATAGGCGCTCTGTTGCGTAATAGAAATTCCCTGGAAAGTTGGCCTTTGCCGGAAGCACAAAAGCGGCATAACCCAATGTGAATATTACATACAGAAGCAGGATGCCCGGAATGAGCCTTTTATCCTTTACCAGGCGCATGATGCCCGCCGCGGCAAAAACGCTTAGAGGGAAAACGGAAAGGTACGACACTTTGCCTGCCAGGTACAGCAGCCTTATGTCGCCCGATATCCCGGAAAGGAACACATAGCCAAATGCCAGCACAACAAGGAACGTGAAAGCCAGGGCGGCGAAAAGCACGTTCAGCATGGCGGCTTCCTTCTTCCTAAAGGCCTGGTATACGCCGTAAATGGCGAAAATAAATACGGCAAGCGACAGGTAGGGGGGCAGCAGTATGCCGCCCTTGGCAAGGAACAGGCCGCGAAACGGTATTTCTTGTGCCGCTGTATGCGCTCCCAGGTTGGCAACAAACCTGATTGTCTCCGGAAACGCAACAAGAATGGCGGCAATCGGGGGCAGCATTATTCTTATGCGCCTTTCCCTGAGCAGGCTAAGCAGCACGAAAACCATGTAGACAAAAAAATACGGCGGGTAACTAGCAACACCGATATTTGACAGCACAAGCGGGGCAAGCCTCCTTTTCAGATAAAAATACACGCTTGATATGAAAAAGAACTGCGCGAAAAGGTGGGGAAGGTAGCCCTGTTCAATGAAGAACATGTTCGTCAGGGCAAACCCGTATATCAATGCGGCTATTGCCGCAGCGCGCTTCCCAAGCACCCTTTCCGATATATAATACACGCCCAATACGGATATGGCCTGCAGCAGTATCATCAGCACGGAAATGGAGACAAAAAGGTTTCCAATCAGGCCGTAAAAAATGGCTCCAACGCCATAGGCCATCTGCGGCTGGACGCCGCCGGGATTTATGGAATGGCTTACCTGTATCAGCCTTATATTGCGCGCCGTATTGTGGAAATCGCCTGCCCCATGCGGGAAAACAAGGTACGGCATTGAAACGGCAACAAGGAATACGAGGGAGGAGAGGAAGATGGCGGCAGGCGCCAAATACAGCTTCCTGCCTTTTTCTTTGCGCACCGACAGGACCGACAGGATTATGGAAAGAACGAGCGCTGCAAGGCTGCTGGCTGGGGTTAGCGCCGAGGAATATCCCAAATAAATTCCGAACAACCCCGTGAATGCGAAAAAGACAATGCAACCGGAGTAGAACTTCTCGAGCATGCAATATTAATGTTAGGCGACTTTAAAATCGTGACACCCATAAGCTGTAGCTATGTGGCACATCCTTTTTATACCAAGGCGGGTTAATATCGTTCATGAAAATCGCCATTGTAGTCGGCACTAGACCGGAGATAATAAAAATGTCGCCAATCATAAAAGCGTGCAGGGAGAGGCGCATTGACCATTTCATTCTCCATACCGGGCAGCATTATTCATACAATCTGGATAGTGTATTCTTCAGTGACCTGGGACTCCCCCAGCCCAAATACAACCTGGAGGTGGGTTCGGGCACCCACGCTGAAATAACAGGCAGGGCCATGACAGGCATAGAAAGGGTGCTTGCCAAGGAAAAGCCGACGTGCCTGCTGGTGGAAGGGGATACCGATTCCGTCCTGGCCGGCGCGCTCGCAGCCGCGAAGACGGGGATCAGGGTGGGCCATGTGGAAGCCGGCCTGAGGTCCTACGACAGGCGGATGCCGGAGGAGATAAACAGGCGGCTCGCTGACCACATATCGGACTATCTTTTTGCGCCAACAATAAAATCCAGGAAAATTCTGGAGGAGGAAAACGTGCCGGGAAAGATTTTTGTCACGGGAAATACCATAGTGGATGCCGTGAACCAGTCCCTGGAAGCGGCCACCAAAAAATCAGCCATTGTGGACTCCCTGGGGCTTGAAAAATCCGGCTACTTCCTGGCCACCGTCCACAGGCAGGAAAACGTCGATGACAGGAAAAACATTGCCCGGATTTTGGAATCTTTGGAGGCCGTGGCAGGAATGGACATCCCAATTGTTTACCCCATGCACCCGAGGACGGGCAAGATGCTCGAGAAATTTAACCTGAAATCCAGGGCGGATGGCATACGAAACCTCAAGATAGTGGAACCGCTAAGCTACCTCGACTTCCTGTCCCTTGAGGCAAACGCCAGGCTGATCCTCACTGATTCCGGCGGCATACAGGAGGAGGCATGCATATTGAAAATACCGTGCGTGACGCTCAGGTCTTCCACCGAAAGGCCGGAGACGGTTGAGGTGGGCGGAAATGCCATAGCGGGGCTGGAGGCCGCGGCTGTCGTGAATTGCGTGCATGCCATGCTGAGGAAGAAGAGAACATGGAAGAACCCTTTTGGGGACGGCACCGCAGGCAGAAAGATTGTGCGAATCCTGCGTGGCAGCGAAATGGGATTAGCTTCTTAAAGCTAACCCTGCACATCTACCATATGAAAACTGTCATCTTGTGCGGCGGCAAAGGGGCAAGGATGGGCAGCATATCGGAGAAGATACCGAAACCGCTGGTACTGATAGGCGACAAGCCTGTCCTTTGGCACATAATGAAAATCTACGCTGCGCAGGGTTTCAGTGACTTCATTCTTTGCCTTGGATACAAGGGGGAGAAGGTGCGGGAATATTTTGAGAAAAACAGGGAGGATGGCTGGAGAATCTCGTTCGTCGAAACTGGGGCGGAAAGCACGAAATCCGAAAGGATTAAGCGCGTCAGGGACCTGATTGACGGCGAAGATTTCTTCCTGGCATACGGTGATGATGTCACAAACATAGACCTCCACAGGGTGCTTGAATTCCACAGGAAGGCCGGCAGCATAATAACAATAACAGCAGTCAGGATGCCGTCGCAGTTCGGTATAGTTGAAATAGATGGGTCCAGCCTTGTGACAAGGTTCAGGGAGAAGCCGGTACTCAACGAGTGGATAAATGGCGGCTTCATGGTTGTGAACAGGGAGGTATTTGATTACATCCACCTGGGTGAGCTGGAGAGCGAGGTTTTCGAGGCGCTCGCAGCCCAGAAAAAGATATCGGCATTCATTCACATAGGTGAATGGAAGGCCATGAACACCCTCAAGGACAGCATAGAGCTGAACGAGCTATGGGAAACCGGGAAGGCCTTCTGGAAGACGTGGTGACCTGATGGACTGGAAAGGCAGGCATGTGCTTGTGACAGGCGGCGGCGGATTCATAGGCAGCTGGGTCGCCATGGAATTGGCGTCAAGAGGCGCACGCGTCACAATATTTGTAAGGGATAAGGAGAGGGAAATCGGCTACAAGCTGCACGGCCTTGAGAACAAGGTTAAGGTAGTCGAGGGCAACCTCAAGGATTACAGCGCCGTGAGGCACGCCATACAGGCCAGTGAGACAGAGGTCTGCTTCCACATTGCCGCCCAGCCGCTCGTGCAGTTCGCTACAGAGAGCCCGGTGGAAACATTCGAGTCAAACATACAGGGCACATGGCACGTCATGGAGGCCTGCAGGACAGGCGAGCATGTGGAAAGGATAATTGTCGCGTCCAGCGACAAGGCATACGGCGTCCAGGCTACGCTCCCATACACCGAGGATAGCCAGCTACATGGCCTTTACCCCTATGACGCATCAAAGGCCTGCACTGACATAATTGCAAGGTCCTATTCAGCCAGCTACGGGATGAACGTCGCTGTGACAAGAAATGCAAACATTTATGGCGGCGGCGACCTTAACTTCAGCCGCATCGTCCCTGATGCAATCAGGTGCGTGCTGCTGGGAAAGAAGCTTCTCATAAGAAGCGATGGCACACCGGAAAGGGATTACATGTACATCAAGGACGCCGTGTCGGCCTATGCAACACTCGCCGAGAACCTCCACCGGAAGGAGGTGTCCGGCCAGGCGTTCAATTTCGGCACCGGAAAGCCCATAAACGTTCTCGAGCTGTTCAAGAAGATCGCCGCCATTTGCGGCAGGCCGGATGCGGAGACAGAAGTCCTCGGAGAGGCTAGGAACGAGATAGACAGGCAATACCTCTCCTCTGAAAAGGCGAGGAAGGTGCTTGGCTGGAAGCCCAAGTTCACGCTTGACGAGGGCCTGAGGGAGACGGTGGAATGGTACAGAAGCTACCTGAAGGCCTGAATGCAATTTCTGTTGGGCATCTGTTAGGTATATGCTTATAAGTGCAGCCTGCCGAGACAATACTCAAGGTTACTATGGACATATCCGTTATCGGCCTTGGATACATAGGGCTGCCCACCGCATGTCTTTTGGCCAGGGCCGGCCACAGGGTCATGGGCGTCGATGTAAACGAGCGGCTCGTTGACGGCATAAACAATGGCGCCACGTCAATAGATGAACAGGATTTCCTGGAGCTTTTCAGGCAGCACAGGCCCGCCGCAGCCACAAAGCCCGCAGAATCCGACGTCTTCATAATATGCGTGCCAACCCCCCTGGACGGCACGAGCAAGGCATGCGACATGTCCGCCGTCAGGTCAGCCGCATATTCCGTAAAGGGGAAGCTAAGGACAGGCAACCTGGTCATACTTGAATCAACGGTGCCGGCCGGCGCATCAAAGGCAACCGTAATACCAATACTTGAAGAAAGCGGCCTTAAGGCCGGGCGGGATTTCCATTATGCCTATTGCCCGGAAAGGGCATTCCCCGAAAGCCTGCTCAATGAGATGGTAAACAACTGCAGGATAATAGGCGGATTCGATGAAGAAAGCGGCAGACGCGCCGAAACGTTATACAGGTCGTTCGTCAAAGGCGAGATCATCAGGACCGGCATGACAGAGGCGGAGACCGTCAAGCTGATGGAGAATACGTACAGGGCAGTCAACATAGCGCTGGCCGATGAATTTGCGCTGATATCGGAAAAGCTGGGCATCGATGTGTGGGAGGCAATAAGAATCGCCAACAAGCATCCGCGGGTCGGCATACTCAAGCCGGGGCCGGGGATAGGCGGACACTGCATACCCATAGACCCCCTGTTCCTTGTGGAATCGACAGAGTCGCAGTTCATACCGCTTGCGATAGAGATCAGCGAGTCAATGCCGGGCCATGTGCTGGAACAGGCAAGGCTTGTTTCAGGAAAGGATGCCCCGTCCATACTAATCCTCGGCGCGGCATACAAGGGCAACGTCAATGACATAAGGGAGTCGCCTTCGCTTAAGATGGCGGCAATTGCACAGCAAAAGGGCTGGCGGGTGGGCATCCTGGACCCGCACATACAAAAATACGCGTATAGCATGGAGGAATTCCTGAATGCCGTGAAAGGGTGCGATTGCGTGATACTTGCCACGGACCACAGCGAATTCAGGGAAATCGACCTGGGTGGCGTGCAGGGAAACGGCAAGCTCCTGGTTGACACAAGGAATTTCCTTGACCATAAGAAGTGGGAGGCGGCCGGCTTCAGGGTAAAAGTCATTGGCAACGGCCGCCAGGGCCGGGGATGAATTATGGACGGTCACATAGCTGTCTCAAGGGCAATATGCAGTACCCTCCTGGCGCTGCAGTCAGATGAGGGTTCAGTTGTTGATCCGGTCACAAAAATACCCGACCAGCGGGCCACAGCCGAAGTAGCCAAATCGCTGCTATTCACAGGGAAAAGCAGGGAAGGAATTAAATCTTTCCGCTGGCTGCTGGAGGTGCAGAACAAGAACGGCAGCTTTAATGAAACGTTCAGTGGATTCAACGAGGAAAGCTGCGTGGCGACCGGTATTGTGGGCAGGCTGATGCTGGTTGCTTACAGGAAGGCGGGTGACAGGAAACTGCTCGAATCTGCGCTGAGGGCGGGGGAGTATGTTCTCTCCAAGGAATTCAGCCCCGGGTATTTCATCAAGTCACCATACCATTACGGGGACATATTGAATGTCAATGCAACCTGCGCAGCTTTATTGTATCAGCTCCATCTTGACACGGGAAAACAGAAGTACCTGGATGCAAGAAACAGGGCCATCTACAACACCGTCCGCTACCAGTTCAAGGATGGCGCCTATCCCTATGCCGCGCCGGCAAGGACATTCCCCTACGAATATGAGCTTAACGTCAAGGATCCGCACTACCATTCCATAACGCTGTACTTCCTGCTGGCAGCTGACCCTGACATGGAAAACCCCTATGCAAGAATATCCGTCGCAAAGGCGGCAGAATGGCTGTCGAGCACAATGACAAGAAAGGGCTTCAGCTGGAGGCGATGCCGCCTGCCGTTCTCCATTGGAGCAACGGGAGGATACGGGTACGCCGCATACTGCTTCCGCCGCCTTGGCAGAATCAAAGACTTCGAAAACACAATGCAGAAACTGGGATCCATGGAAAAATACCAGGGGCTTTTCGGCCGATATGAGCCATTCAGCTTCCCTGAAATGGTTGGCAACGTCATTGACGAGGTTTTGTACCCCCATTATGCATTCCAGACAAAGGCCATAAGGCTACGGGAGATAATGAGAAGGTACGTCAGGGAAAGGAGAAACGTAACACCCTCGCTGTACTATTCGGCGCAGATTGCAGAATGCCTGACGGAGATAACGAGGACACTATGAAACAGGTGCTGGTCAACAGGAAGGGGGAGGTTGTGGTAAAGAAAGTGCCGGTCCCCACACTTCAGAAGGACACAATATTGGTCAGGGTGGAGAATTCCCTGATCAGCAGCGGCACGGAGACAAGGAGCCTGGTAGACAAGGGCCTGCCTGCGTACATTAAGCGCAATCCAGGCACAGCGAAATCCTTCCTTGGAAGGATGCTGAGGGAAGGCATGGACAGGCCGCTGATGGATATAAGAACAAAGCTGAAGGAACTGACGCAGGTTGGCTATAATTGTTCTGGCACGGTGATTGAATGCGGCAGCGGGGTGGACTGGATAGAGGCCGGAGACAGGGTGGCCTGCGCCGGGGGGGAAGCCCACCACGCAGAGATCATAGCCGTCCCCAAGAATCTAGTTGTCAGGATACCTGGTAATGTCTCCTCCAAAGAGGCAGCATTCGTGTCGGTGGGAGGCATTGCGCTGCACGCCGTCAGGACTGCGCGCGCTTCCATCGGCGACAGGGTGCTTGTGATTGGGCTTGGGCTTGTGGGACAAATTGTGACACAGATACTGAAAGCGGCAGGCGCCACGGTAATCGGCGTTGACGTCCACAAAAGCAAGGTCGATGCGGCGAAATCACTCGGCATGGACATCGGGATAGCGGGTGACTACACTGAACGGGTATTGGAAGCAACGAACGGTGTTGGCGCTGACGCGGCAATAATATGCGCCGCGACAGCAAGCAGCAAGCCGGTGAATGATGCCATCAGATCGCTGAGGGACAGGGGATCGCTGGTAATAGTCGGCGTAGTTGGCATGGACCTTGAATGGGGCTCCCTTTATGCGAAGGAGATTTCGCTTTTCATGTCGCGCTCATACGGCCCGGGCAGATATGACGCCCTTTATGAGAGAAAAGGCGTGGACTATCCCATATCGTATGTGAGATGGACTGAAAACAGGAACATGGAGGAATTCCTTAACATGGTTTCCAGGGGAGCAGTAAAGCTCAAACCGCTGATCACCGCAGAATTCGCCGTGGATGATGCCCCGGACGCCTACCAGGCAATAACAGAATCCCCGGAGAAGCATATCGCTGTCTTGCTGAATTATAAAAGCACTGAAGCCGCTGAGGAAAGCCAGTCGGTGGAACACACCGTCGCGGAAAGGCCGGTCAAAGGCAGGGTGAACATCGCAGTTATTGGCACCGGATCGATAGTGAAGGCACAGCACCTTCCCAACATAAGGCGGTCAGGAGGCTTCAACATCCGCACGATCGTCAGCAATACCGGCGTCAATGCAGGGCATATGGCTGAGGTTTACAGGGCGGCGCGGTCAACAACGAACTACAAAAGCGCGCTCAGGGACAAGGAAATAGAAGCCGTCCTTATAGCGACCCCCAACAAGTTCCACGCCGGCATGGCGATAGACGCGCTCAGTCATGGCAAGCACGTGTTCGTGGAAAAACCGCTTGCTATGACATATCCTGAGTGCAGGAAGCTTTGGAGGGCCCTAAAGAAGCACAAGGGACTCCTCACAGTGGGCTTCAACCGGAGGTTCTCGCCCCTCTCCATCAGGGCCAAAGAAATGCTGGAAGGCGAGACTGCGCCAAAAATTGGCATCTACAGGGTCAACGTGACACCATCCGCCGGGAAGACGTGGATAGACGACCCGGAGCTGGGCGGCGGCAGGATACTGGAAGAGGTGTGCCATTTCTTTGATTTCTTTTCCTGGATATTCGGGGAGGAGCCAATAAGGGTTTATGCGGAAAAGCTGACGGCAAGAAGCAGTAACATAGTGGACAAGGACAACGTGGTCATAAGCGTCAAATTTTCCAAAGGGTCGATTGCGTCAATAATATACAGCTGCATTGGCAATCCCAACGTGCCCAAGGAATCCGTTGAGATATTCTCTTCGGGCAAAGTCGTGCGCATACTCAACTTCCAGCGGCTGGATGCGTTCGGTTTCAGGGAAAAGGGCATGAAACTGGCGTCTATTGACAAAGGCCATTACAACCACATGCTGAATTTCCTCCGGGCGATAAAGGGCGAGGAAAAGCTTGCCGTCACGGCAGATGACGGCATACGCGCCACTGTGTGCTGCCTGAAGACGCTGGAGAGCCTGCGCAGCAGCACGCCACAGAAGCTGGACTGGAAAAAGATAATTTCGGGCTAGCTAGTGCTTCAGCATCAGCTTCCTAAGGAAGAAGTCAAGTTCTGATTTGGATATTATCTTTGAAAGAAGCAGAATCCCCGCATATGACGCCGCAAGGATAGCGAATACCAGTATGCGCCACAGAATGGCATTCTCTGAAAAGAAGGACGCAACAGCAAGGAAAACCAGCGGGATTGCAATGGCCTTCGCCAAAAATACCGGGCGGATGCTAACCTTGGCCCTCAGGGAAAAAATGTAGGCCATGCTGAGCATTGCATATGCGGCAACAAACCCATATGCAGCCCCCTGGGCCGACATGGCACCTATTGAAAAATAATAGACCGCTGAAGCAGCGGCGGCCCCGGCGGCAGTGAATATTATCGGCTTCCGGAATTCTGCCACAGCCACGAGCACAGTGTTGAATATGTTGAAAAGGACAACAAAAAATGAGGAAAATATTACCACGCGAAGCAGTGGAAGCACAGGAAGATACTCAGGCCCGAAAAGTATCAGTACCACCTCGCTGCCAAACAGCATAAGCGGCAGCATCAGCAGGCCAACTATTATTATTGAATACCTGGCCACATCCTCCGTCAGCTTCCCGACTTTGCCGTCGCCCGACGCGTACGATTCGGAGACAAACGGGAACATCGTATTTCTCGTTATTATTATCAGTGACACTGCGGCAGATGAGACTATAACCGCAGACGAATAGAACCCGACCAGTTCAGGCGCAGCCATTGACCCAAGGAAGAACTTGTCAAGGCTGAAAAACACATTCTGCAGGAATGCAAGGACCGAGATCGTCGCTCCCATCTTCAGGAGCGGCCTGGCAAGGGACAAACCCCTCGCCTTTATGAGGGATAATTGCTTCCTGTGCCTCATGGCATTATAGAGAAGCAGCAAAACCGAACCCAGTATCAGCGACATAAGGTAGCCGGTGATGCCAAATCCGAGCAGTGCAACCAAAACCAGGCCTGTCGCCACAACAGCGACCTGCTTGAGCGTCTCCGTGACAGCATAGCCCTTGAACATTTTCAGCCCGCGCAGTATGCCCAGCAGAACAAAATACAGGCTTGATACAAGCACGAAAAGGGAGGTGAGCCTTATGTGCCCTCCCAGCACTGGATTGTTGAATATGCCCGTTGCAATGGTGTCCGAAAGCATGTAAAGCAGGCCGGCGGACGCGAGGCCAAAGACCGAGACTATAGCGAATGCGTTCAGTATGAGAACATCGATGCTTCTGCCTTTTATTTTATACTCGGATACCTGCTTTGTGATCACTGAATCAATAGAAAACACCGAAAAGCCGACGAATATGGGCAGCGGCGCAATTGCCAGGTTGAGCAGGCCGAAATCCCCGGGCCCCAGTATCCGCGCCACTATTGGCATATACACGACAGAGAGCACCTTTATGATGACTACGGACACAAGCAAATAGACGCTGCCCTTGGTTATGTCCCTGAGCATACAATTAGTGGCGGCCATCGTCTTATAAAACTATTCACAGATTCCGGTGGCCTCAAAAGCCATTTACATGACACGGATGTGGGTTAGAACCACGGTGCATGGGAATTCCAGTGACAATTTGCATCTTCATAGAATTCATAATATACTTTGCTATTTTCCTGCAGCACCAAATTCCGGGAATGGCTTATAAAGACTATTCCTC
>JACQOB010000143.1 GCA_016202745.1 Candidatus Aenigmatarchaeota archaeon
AAAAGGAGGAGGAATATCTGCGAAGAATCAATAAGATATTGGAAGAACGAAGAGGCGGTATTCATTACCTAACACCCCCTTTTAGGGCCTTGTACAGAATTGGGCCGGGATTTGATTTTCTTAAGTTGGACGGGCCTGTAATTTTTAAAAAGGGCTGTCTTGTTGAGATGACAAGGTTAAATGTGAAGCCGGCGGGGAGCGGTCCCGGTATTGAACATTTCTTTCCCATTGGCTGAATCATCCTAATTCCTTTCCACGAAGAAATACTTATAAATAGCGCCAACAATATTCTGTCCTATGGAAGCTGAAATCAGTGTCCCGGACGGTATCCAGGCCAGCCTTGAGAGGGGCGTGCTGAAGATAAAGGGGCCCAGGGGCGAACAGGCCAGGCACTTCGCCAACCCGACGATAGGCATCAGGCTTGAGGACGGCCTGATTAGGCTCGTCTACGAAAGCAAGAAGGAGAAGAAAGGGACCAAGGCGGTTGTCGGCACGTGGGAGATGCACATAAGGAACATGATCAGCGGCGCGCAGAAAGGCTGGGAAGCCAGGCTTAAGATCGTCTATTCGCACTTCCCCGTGAGGTTCTCCGTCGAAGGCAAAGAGGTGCTCATCCAGAACTTCCTTGGCGAGAAGAAGGCGAGGAAGGCCAGGATAAACGGCAATGCAAAGGTTGATGTGGTGAAGGACGAGGTTATAGTGACCGGCGTAGCCAAGGAGGAGGTCGGCCAGACGGCCGCGAACATAGAGCTTGCCACCCGCGTGACAGGCAGGGACAGGAGGGTATTCCAGGACGGCTGCTATATTGTCGAGAAGCCGCGGCCGCAGATCCGGCTACTGTAAGTCCAGCTATAACATCGCCGGCAGGCACGCGCCTGCTTGAGGCATGTCTTTTTAAGCCAGGTTTTGCATAATATTTTTTTATTCGTTTGAATGAGAGATTGGTGATTAAATCGAAATGGCACAAGACGAGTACGACGTTGAGAGAATAAAGAGCGGATTTGTCAAGAGATTAATCTCTTACGGCAGCTCAGGGCCGAACGGCCTTACCAGGTACTACGAAAGGGAAATGAGGGGCTGGGACGGCTCGCTGGAGGACAATGCCCTTTACATGGATCTGCAGCGGCATCCCCATGCGTTAAGGGCGGAAGTTGCCTGCAGGGCAATAAACAGGATACAGAAGGATATTGTACATGCGAAATCAAACAGGGCTTAAGAAACAGCTGAAACAAAGGAAGGCAAAGAAGCGGCGCAAGCCCTACTTCAGCCGCCAGGAGCTGCACGCGCAGAAGACGCTTGGCGACGTCTGGAGAAGGCCAAGGGGCATAGACTCCAAGCTGAGGAAGAAAAGGAGGGCCAGGGGCCGGCTGCCAAGCCCCGGGTGGGGAGGGCCTGCTTCAGCCAGGGGCCTTACCAGGGGAGGGATGAGGCCGGTCATGGTGTTCAATGTTCACGGCATCCGCGAACTGGACAAGCAGAAGGACATTGCCGTGATAGGCGGGTCGGTTGGCAGGAAGAAGAAGTTTGAAATCATCAAGGCTGCCGAAGACAGCGGCGTGCAGGTCTTCAATGCCAGGAAGAAATGACCTGCTATCAACAACTGCACCTCAATTGTTCCTGGCGGTTGTTGATACATATTCCGGGCGCCCGCCGCTTATGTTATAAGCTGACATGTCTTCTGGTTAACCACCAGTGGAGTACGCCGGTGGAATATCGTTTAAATAGGCGCTGCCATAAATAAAATATCAGATAATCGGATGCCGGCTTCTGCAGACACCAAGAAGCCGGACATGAGGAATTCTATGTTTAAGAGCAAATGCCCCCTCTGCGGTACCCACGGAAAGGTGTGGGAGAATGAAACAGAACCCGAGGTGTTCAAATGCCCCAACTGCGCATCCATTTTCTCGGAATTCGGGGTCATAATGGACTCTGAAAAGGAACACGGGGATTTCTGGAATTAACCGCTCTTTTTACGAGAGGCTGCCGCCTTCTGCAAAAGAGCGGTTGAGCAGAAAAATATGAACTGTTAGCCAATTCGCGCAGTTAACTGTTCAAGTTCTTTGAGCCGACCGACTTTCTGCGGAAGTGGTAACTCCTGTAAGAAAGTTGGTCGAACCTGTGCATGAATCTTTCCAGCTCGATCTTTCCCTTCTTGATTTCTATCCCTTCCTTTTTCAGGAGCATGAGCTTTTTCCTTATCATCTTTTCCTCGCGCCCACTATAGCCCCCCAGGTTTCCGTCAGACCTGACAACCCTGTGGCACGGGATTGCCGGGGCGTTCTCATTCCTCTTCAGCGCCTGGCCGACTGCCCGCTGCGCATCGGGCTTCCCCAAGGCCCTTGCAAGTTCCGCATATGTCGTGACCTTTCCCTTTGGTATCCTGCCCGTCATCTCCATTACCCCGCCAAAGAAATCCGTGCTTGCCATATATCAATAGAAATAGCCTCCAGCCTTATAAAATTCACTCCTCCTCAGCTTTCCCGTGTCAGTCCCCAACCTCCGTGGTCACAAAATGGCCCGTGCCAGTCACTACAAGCGTGTGCTCTGCCTGTGCCACCAGCTTGCTGCTGCTTTCCCTCAGGGCTGGGTAGGTTTCGATGGCCCCCACGGATTCAAGCTGCCTGAGCGCCATGGACACCTTCACAGGCGAGAATTTCTTCAGCAGCCACCTCTTCGCAAAGGGCAGCTGGCTGAAATCGTCCCGCGCCATTGCAAGAGCCAGCCTCGCCTCCGGAAGCCTCACGGGCCTGTCCTGCAGATACCTGTAAATTTCCGTGATGCTCGTCTCCTTTGCGAAGCCATTGGTCGGCGTCACGAAGGGCTCTATGGCGAGGGCGTCGCCCTCCCTGAACTCGTGGCTTACCTGGTTTTTCACGTTTGGTATTGAAGGCGGCGCATGGAACATGTACCTGTCCACGTAATGGCCCGTGAGGTTTACTATAAGGCCGAGGCCTGCGTCCTTCACCACGCCTTCTATGGCGCCGGCGACGTCGCGCACCTGCGCGCCGGGCTTTACCGCCGCAATTCCCCTGGTAATTGCCTTGTTCACCGTTTCCACAAGCTCGTTCTTCTGCGAGCAGTAGGTGAATGCCGAATCGGCAATATAGCCGTCCACCTGCACACCCACATCAAACTTGACCATGTCGCCGTCCTTTATTTCTATGCCGTCATTGGGCGTGGGGGTATAATGGGCTGCGATCTCATTGATGGATATGTTCACGGGGAACGCCGGCTTGGCTCCAGCCTGCTCTATCATGCCGTCCACCAGCTCAGCAAGGTCCATTATACCCATCCCTGGCCTCGCCTTCCTCATCAGTTCCGCCTTTATCTCCGCATTTATCCTTCCGGCTTCCCTGTATTTCGCGAATACCTCGCCATCCATCATACTTTCTGTTGATCGGGTGAATTTAAATGAAAAATA
>JACQOB010000144.1 GCA_016202745.1 Candidatus Aenigmatarchaeota archaeon
GCATTGATGAGCGAGATGTGGATGCTGTAACCTTAGATGTTCCTGAGCCGTGGAAAGCCCTGCCTCACGCTGCCGCCGCATTAAAGGCAGGCGGCTTTTTGGTTTCGTACAGCCCCTCAGTGCCGCAGGCCGCTGATTTCGTGAATGCAGTCCTTGGCGATGCCAGTTTTGTCCACATAAAAACGTTTGAGATTATCGAAAGGGAGTGGGAAATCTCAGGAAGGAAAGTCCGTCCTGTAACGGCTGCCATCGGCCACTCCGGATTCATCAGCATCGTGAGGAAGCTCGGATGATTTTTGAGCAGGTTCCCATCGGCCCGATGCAGAACTTTGGCTACGTTATTGGAGACGAGAATTCAAAGGAGGGGGCGATTGTCGACCCAGGATGGAACGCGGACAAGCTCATCGGCGCTGCCAAGCACCATCGCCTTACCGTCAAGAAAATTATTCTTACCCATGCCCATTTTGACCATGTCAAGGCGCTGCAGGAAGTTTATGAAAAAACCACGGCTGAAATTGTTCTTCATGAAGACGAGCCCTATGAGCCGGATTTTGAGAATTCAACCGTAACACGGGTGAAGGATAACCATATCGTCAAGATAGGCGCCCTGAAGTGCAGGATTGTCCATACCCCCGGCCACACGCCAGGAAGCATATGCCTCCTGCTGGGCAGCAAGATGATTACCGGAGACACTCTGTTTGTTGGCGGATGCGGCAGGGTTGATTTGCCGGGAAGCAATCCACAGCAGATGTGGACATCACTCCAGAAGCTCAGGAAGATGGATGACACCCTTGAGATTTATCCAGGGCATGATTATGGGGAAACGCCTTCCTCTACCATGGAACATGAGAAAAAGCACAATCCCTTCCTTGCGTCTGCAACAAAAAAGGAATTCTTCACTTCGAGGCTGTAGGCGCCATTGGCGTTTTGTCGCATTGCTGTTTTGATTCCCTCTCTGGTATTTTTTGCACCTTCCACTGCTTTTATTTTCCGCTACTTTTAAATAGGACTTCACCCAAGGCAACACAAAGATGACAAGGCTACTGAAACTATTGACAATAGTAATGATGTTCTCACTTCTTTCCAGCACTCTTGCCTCTGCGCAGATGTTTGAAGGTCCCGGCCAGGAACGCGAAGGGCAGCCGATGGGCAATTTTGAAGAGCGCCCCGATGTGCGCATGGAAGGAGGCATCACTATTTACAAGAACCAGATGGGTGGCCAGGGCATGATGGAACAGGTGATGAGGGGGGAACTCACTGAGCAGGAGATGAGATCAAAATTCCAGGAAATGACGGGCGCAGAATTCAATGAGAAGGGATTCCAGGAGTGGATGAACAAGGTTAAAGAACGGATGAAAAGGGAAGACTCTGTTTCCTACGAGCATGAGGGCTTTGACCGCGGCTATAGCGCTGGGCCTTCCTATGAAGGATACTCCAAGGAGCATATGATCTATGGGATGGTCTTCCAGTTCATCAGCGATGACATGGATCCGAGCGAGATTAAGCAGCATTGCGATGACCCATCCAAGATTGCCGATACAGTCATCACAAAACTAAAAGAGAAGGTAGGAGACCTCTCTTCGGTCTGTGGGAGGATTGGGGAGCAGGAATCTCGATGCGAGGCAGAGGTAAAGAAGGGCTGCTCCCAGATTGGAACTCCTGTCGTAAGGGAAGGGGCTGCTGAACTCGAGAAGCTGAACGCTGTTGGCTATTCCTGCCCTCCAAATCCTGATGCGATTAAGGCAGCATGCAAGCTGAGGAGCGCCAAGTACCGGGAGCATAATCTCCAGAACCTTGATGAGGCATGCAGGCAGCGCTTCGACTTCGCAGGCGACCGTTTAGCGCGGGAATGCGATAAATTCCGCCAGGGCCAGCAATGCGATGAAGGCGCCTATCTCAAGCGTTGCATGGAAAGCTATGGTGCTACAGATGATTCTTCAGAATCATCAGGTCCGGGGTTCGGAGGGGAGCAAAGAGAACAAGGGGAGCAACGGAACATTTGCCCGATGCCTGCCGTTTTACCGCAATGCGGTGATGGCTCCGCAGTCCGCCCAATGATTGATTCCCGCGGTTGTGCCTCTTATTCCTGCGAAAAGATTGTTTCATCGTGCCCTCCTGCCGATGTCCAGGCCTGCGCTGATGGCGCGCTCCGCAAGAAGGCGGATGAAAAGGGATGTGTTTCTTACTATTGCGACTCCTCTGGCTCTTCTGATTCCCCATGCCCTGCACTGACAATGCCGGCATGCGCTCAGGGGATGATGGTGGAAAAAAAATCAGATGAGAAAGGATGTGTTTACTA
>JACQOB010000147.1 GCA_016202745.1 Candidatus Aenigmatarchaeota archaeon
AATCATATGAATTCAAAACCCTTTCCGGGGATTCGGGGTGGCCTGGCCAGGCATAACCAGCTGACTTGGGGGAGTAGAGCACTTCCACCATATAGCATTATTTAAGATTCGCATTAATGAAGGCTTAAAAAACTATCCCCTATATGAAATGATATGCCGGAGAAAATAAGGTTTTCGCGTGACCAGCTTAGAAACCGATTGTATGAGGCAGCAACAGCCCTGGGTGAAAGCCAGGTAGCTGAAGTTGCTCGAAACAGATGCTTGGATACCATCGCCGACACAATAGCCAATAGTGGAAATTCTGAGGCTATTGTAGGCAAATTCATTGAAGGCATTGAAGGCTCGGAAGAGATAACAGCAGGGATGGGGAGATACAGAAACGACCCAGGCAAATGGGCCGCAGCATTATACGCGATTGGAGACATACTGAGTTTTACAGGTTCGCCACAAAATGCCAGATCAGCTGCAAAGGCCCTCTCTAATGACATTGTGTATAATTCATTCGCAGGAATAAGCAATGCAGATACTTGTTATTACGCAATGCACGCAATGGCCAGATTAGGAATGATAGCAGGTGGCGAGGCGCTTGCAGAAAACGCTGCAAATATCATGAAAACCTATGGGCAAAGGCCTGAGGTTCTGAAAATGGCTTTTAGTGCATTGGAGCACCTTCCGTGGAGTAAATTATCTGGAAGAGCGATGAAGTATGCAATTGAAGCGGTATATGATGAAAGGCTTGGTCGAATACTGGGCAAAAAGGCGGTGCGGGAAGATACAGCAAGAAACATGCTTGAGGGTGTGGCTTATGTTGCCGCCTTTACAGCAGACAGGGCAGCTGTTGACAGGGCAATTGAACTGGCAAGGGTTTATATAAGAAAGCCGCAAAAACTTGGGCATGTCCTGGACACATTAGCGTCTGTATCAGAAAATGCCCCTGATAATATAAGCCATGCCATTGATGAGCTTGCAAGCAATAAATTAAGGAGGCACATATCAGGCATCAGAAACAATGAAGCATCCGAAGCCCTCATTAATGCTGTCGGCACGACTGCTGGCCACACAGGAGACAAGAATGCTGTAAAGGCTGTCTACAGGGTTGCAAGCAGATACAGGAAAAGGCCTGCCATGATGAAAGTAGCAATGAACCAAATGGGTGGTATGGCAGAGGTGGGTGGCCCAACTGGAAACAAAGTGAGAGAATATGCAGAAGCTGTGGCGCATCCAGGGTTTTATAATACAGTAACAAGATTCAGTAATAATTTAGGATATAATGCATTAGACTCTATGGCCAATGTAATTCTGGAAGTTGGAGGAAGCGGGGCACAAAAGGAAATGAGGGCATTGCTTCGCAAGTATAGGGAAGATCATGGTCGCCTGTTGAAGATCACCGAAGAAATAGTTCTGGCTTCATATGAGGCGTGTGGGCCTGGAAGGCGTATTAGTGCCATTATCAGAAGCAATTTAAGGGGCAGGAAACAATAACGCCGTTATAAGCTTATAAACTCCTGATATAATAATTACTTGATTCTTCCAATACAGTGATGCCAATGAAAACAGCATGCGAGGTAATGGTTCTTGAATACATGCCTGTCCTGCGCGCGATGATGGCCAAGAGGATGATGGAGAAATATGGCCTGACGCAGAAGGAAACAGCCAAGCTGCTGGGCATATCCCAGCCGGCGGTCTCGCAGTACAAGAAGCAGATCAGGGGCAGGAAGGCGGAGATTTTGTCCAGCAACCCGGAGGCCTCGGTGTTTGTGGAAACGCTGGCCAGGAGGCTTGCAAGCGGCGAGATAAACGGCAGCCAGGCAAGCAGCGAATTCTGCGACCTGTGCAGGCAGCTGAAGCCCAACGGCACCGGCGGCGGTGACTGACGCGGCGGCAGTTCGGCACCAGCCGGATAGCTCGCTGTGTGATATTGCCATCCCGGTCAGCTGAACTCCAGATGGAGCACCCCGTTGCTGAAATTCCTTTCCGCAAGCCTGGCCTGCGGCGGCTTTGTGACTATCTTGAAATATGCCTTTTCGCCGGCTATTGCCTTCACCTCAACGGAATTCTCCAGCTCCCTCACATGGATGTCATCCGGGGATTTGACTCCGGGAAGCTCCATGTCCACCGTCACGGTACCGTCAGTCCTCCTGACGTCGGCCTTGGGCTCCTCCGTATGCTTCGCCCTGGCCATCTTCCCTGTGTCCTCCCTTTCTATCTGCCTTGCCCTCTTCCTCAGCGCGTCAACCTGGGCCTGCCTGGGGCTTCCGGGCGCCTGGGACGGACTCATTCCAAGCTCGCCAAGGACAGCCTTCTCCACCTTGCCCCTGTCAACGTCGCCGAATGTCCTGACGGAAACCTGCGGGGGCCTGCCGGTTGACTGCGAAATCCTGATGGAGAAGCCGGTTCCCACAGGCTTTCTGAAGTAAGGGGAGATGTCCATGGCCTCCCCTTCGAATGGGCCGTTCATAAGGTTCCTTATCTCCCTGTTCATCCTCTCGAAAATGTCGTCAAATATTCTCATCTCTGCCCTGAACCCGCATTTGGGGCAGTAGGACCAGTTCTTTTCCATTTTTTCTGAGCAGCCGGGGCAGTTCATAGATGTTATATTATATTGCGGGGAAAGGATATAAATTTTAGCCCTTCTACCCACGGCTGATAAAATCCATGCTTTGGCAAGAAATAGGGTCTAATATTAGCGGTTTTGCATTCGTTCTTGGCTGAAAACTCTCGAGTGCACCCAGCCTGCTTGTCACCTCATCGGCAATCATGATCCCCTACATGTCAGAGCGGGGTTATAAAATCCCGCGACAAGAATACGATATACTGGTGGTCTCCATGAACATTCCCGCTTCCCTCTGCATAAGGTGCAAGGGTTCCCGCTACTTGTGCGGCTACAAGCCATGCCCCCTGATGCCAAGGATTGACCTGGCGCCAAAGATAGAGAAAACGCTGGGCAAGGACTTCTTTGGCCCATCCTATTCGGTCTTCGTGGGCAGGTCAGGCTACCCCGACGTCAACCTGGGGCCGCTCGCGGCCATAGAGAACAGAACCAATATAGACAATCCTGCGAGCTGGTTCGGGATGGGCTATTCCAGGGTCATTGAATTGCGCTCGCTTTTGCTGCGTTCCAAGCAGCCCGTTAATGTCAGGTCAAAGGGCAGGTTCGTGGAGGAGACGCAGGAGATCGCCATGGCTGATGGCCAGACGGATGTGGAGATGCTTTTCAGGAGCAAGCCGCTGTACAGGGTCAGCTTTTCCGACATGGTCCAGCCAATGGGGCCTGTTGCGGGGCTTGAAAGGATGAAGATAACCGAGAACACAAGGATTCCAGCCTTCGTTGAGAGGATAGTTTCCGATGAAATGAAGGCACAGCAGGCGGGCTTTGAGCTCTACAGGAAGGGCCAGGACGTCTACAAGATAACGACAATACTGTCGAGCGGCGTGCTGGGCAGGCAGGGCAGGAGGAAGCTTGTTCCAACAAGATGGAGCATCA
>JACQOB010000148.1 GCA_016202745.1 Candidatus Aenigmatarchaeota archaeon
GTATACGGCGTGCAGTTCCATCCCGAGGTGGAGCACACAAAGCCAGGGATGAAGATACTCGGGAACTTTGCCTACCTGATATGCGGCTGCACGCCAAGCCTGGAGACAGGGGATTTCATAGAAAGGTCCGCCAGGGAAATCAGGGAGGAGATAGGCGGCAGGAAGGCAGTCATAGCCCTCTCCGGGGGGATAGACTCGGCTGTCGCCGCCATGATTGCGTCAAAGGCATTGGGGAAAAGCCTCTCCGCGGTCTTTGTGGACCACGGATTCATGAGGGAGGGGGAGGGAGAGAAGGTGAAGGCCACCTGTGGGAAGCTTGGAATCAGCGTGACGGCTGTAACTGCCGAAGAAAGATTCCTGAACAGGCTGAAAGGGGTGACGGACCCGGAGCAGAAAAGGAAGATTGTCGGGGAGGAATTCATCAGTGTGCTTGAAGAGGCGGCGCAAAAGGCGGGCGCTGAATATCTCATCCAGGGGACCATTTACCCCGACAGGATTGAGTCAGGCGAGACAAAACACTCCTCTGTGATAAAAACTCACCATAATGTTGGAGGCATGCCATCAAAAGTGAATTTTAAGGGAGTAATAGAGCCATTAAGAGACTTGTATAAGGATGAAGTGAGATATGTGGCAAGGGAATTGGGATTACCGGAATCCATAGTCAAGAGGCACGCCTTCCCCGGCCCTGGCGCGGTTGTCAGGATAATGGGCGAGGTGACGCCGGAGAAGCAGAGGCTCTGGAGGCGCGTGGACAGGATCGTGCAGGAGGAGTTCGAGAAGGAGATCTTCTATTACGACCTCTGGATGGCCTTCCCGGTCCTGCTGGACACGAAAACCACCGGCATCAAAGGTGATTCCAGGGTTTTCGGTTATACAGTCGCGATCCGCTCCGTGGACAGCAAGGACGGGATGACCGCCAACTTCTCGCAATTGCCTTATCACTTCCTGGAGAGGCTTTCAACCAGAATCACAAACGAGATACCTGAGGTGACGAGGGTTGTTTATGACGTAACCAACAAGCCTCCGGCGACGATGGAGTGGGAATGACCGCTTTTCTTACAGGAGCTGACACTTCCCCCAAAAGAGCTGTCGAGCAGAAGCCAGCCAATGGTATAAGTTAACGGTTCCTGTTCTTTGGTCCGACCAGCTTTCTGCGAAAGCGGAAGCTTCTGTAAGAAAGATGGTCTTGAACTGCTGGCCAATGATGTTGGTTGGCTGTTAGTGATTTGGATATTTCAGGCCCGCCTTTTGGCCGTATAATTTTGAGGTGCGCGCAAGAATGCGTCTGTTGTTATGACGCTTTTCCTCCAGAAATCAATTACCCTTGGCCTGTACCCGTCCAGGATGACGCCCCAATGGTAGTATTCAGGCTCCGTCCCGGGAAGGGCCAGGTTGAATATCCTTACGCACCTGTAAGGTTCAGTTATGTCCTGCTCCAGTCCGAAGGCATTCCTCCTTGTGATGTTGGGGATCCTCACGTCAAAGCCGAACTCACCAAAGAGGGCGTTGTAGGCGTCAACCACACCATTCCCCCTTTCTTCAATCTCAGGAGAAACTTTGTATTGGGGCATGCCCCTCAGGGTCACTACATGAGCGCTCAGGACTGTGGTCTCCCTCGCAAGCGTGGTTGCAACCGGGTTGAATTCGCCTGTTTCTGCCCTGTCAGTCTTGTCAACCAGCGAGCCAAACCCGACCAGCCCCTTGCCATATTCAACCCCTTCCAACACATTTGCAATATTCCCGACTGTGAGATCATCATAAGCAGTAGCGGGGTTGTTCCCCGCCTTTGAGACAGCCACGGTCAGCGGGTCAACCATGGGCGAAATCACGGCAGGAGGCTCATCCGGGAACCATGCGCCTTCGGGATTTATTGCCGTCGCTACCGCCTGCCCTAGGCCGAAGACCTCATTGGTATAGAAACCATGCAGCCTTCTCACGGCATCGCCAAACCTGCCGCTGAAATTCATCTGCAGCGTCCTGATATGGCTAAAGTATTGTGTCAGCTCTGGCGATTTCCCGTAATACCCTTCAACAGGATACCCTTTAAGGGGCAATCCGGTTTCATAAAGCGCCCGCATGGCCGTGGGCAGCAATCCCGCCTCTACCCGCTGCATTGCTCCCCTCACCTGCTTGTCCACAATCCTGAAAAATTTCAGATTGTCAATGTCACCCATCGTATCGCCTCTGCCTTATTTGCGGAATAAGATTTATAAGGTTGCCGGTCATGTACTCACCGGTAAGTATATAAAACTATTCGCTAATTTCTTGTATGGATGACAATGCCCCAAGTAAAATGGTCCTGGTGGCGGATGACGATGATGTTTATAGGGGCATAATTGTGGCAGGTTTGAGTAGACTTTATACTACAGTCGAAGCCAGATGCGGCTATGACGCACAGCGGATTATACAGCATGATAGGATAGATTTTGCTTTGCTTGATAATGACATGCCTCCTGGCCCTAAAGGGAGTGACATCGCCATTGGTACGAAAAGAAGCAGGCCAGACTTCCCTCTGGCAATATATACTGGAGTTCCACTAACCGCATCTGATGCCAGTAGGCAGGGCATAAAGGTCTTTAATAAGTCGGATTTGGATATTGTCGAGCAGGTTGTGGAATATGCCAGGGATACGATAGGCGAATAAGCGCTTACAGGGCTGCAAGAGATTTCCACAGGAATGGTTGGCCAGGAAACATGGACTGTTAGCCAACGATATTGGTTAACGGCTTAATTCTGCCATATCCATGATATGCATATTTATCCTTCCACACACAAAGACAGGTTATATGACAGCCGAACAGAAGGGCCTCGAGAAATATTACCCCATTTTCATAAAGCAGCACGACCTGAACATGAAGCTGCAGATGAGGATAGCCATGCTGCAGATGGACCCCTCCAAGGCTGCAGAGATATTCAAGCCCATACTTGACGGCTCGGTTGACCCGCACGACAAGGAGAAGATAGTCCAGAACATGGTCAGCTTCATAAAGGCCCTTTCTGAATACAAGGAGCTGATCGAGTTCACGAAGAAGCACGCGAAGGACTTCCGCGACTTCTACCAGGAGCTGATAAAGTCCTCTGAAAGCGAATACGGGAAGTTCCTTGAGATGCTGGAGAGGAGGACGCTGGACCAGGTAGTCGACAGCCTGATGAAGATAATAATCTCGCACCTTAAGCAGCGCGGCGTGGAGACGTCCCACCTCGAACAGAGGGAAGAGAAGCAGGCAACGGCAGAGGATACTGATTATATCGGCTGATCATTCAGGATGCAGAAGGGCATCTATTGAAAGCCTGACAACAGGAATGGCGTCCCCTATTTGTTCAACATAACTCTTGATTGTATGTTCATACTTTCTCTCCAGCCCGTCATCCAGACTATCATCAGCCTGTGTATTCTGTTGAGGAAGACACCAAATGTGTAGTTCTGTGCAGAATCAATGCCGGCATTCTCCAGGCACCATAGCGCTTTGCCCAGTTCCGCGCGAGCGCATCCGTATTCGCCTTTTCTGATCCAGGGCAGCGCCCCGCTGCCGTAAATATTCAGTGCCCTTTCAATCCTGTTCAGGTTTGCCATAGAAATAGATGGGGCCAAATCTTTTAAGCTTGCATCAAGGCCTCATCACTACCTTCCCGCTCTGGCCAGACTTCATCGCCTCAATCCCCTTCTCAAAATCATCCAGCCTTATCCTGTGGGTGATGACAGGCCTTATGTCCAGGCCTTTCTTGTGGAGCAGATCTGACGTGATTTTCCAGGTGTCCCATATCTTCCTGCCGTAAATGCCCCTGAATGTCAGGTCCTTGAGCACAATGTTCTTGGCAATGTCCAAGGCTATTGGTTTTGTGGGCAGCCCCAGGGCTGTCACGGCACCCGTGGGCTTCACAACCTGCAGGGCCTGCTGGATGGCCTGCTCCGCCCCGGACATCTCAAGCACCACATCAGGCCCCTTCCCCTCCGTGTGCTCCAGAATCTGCTTAACGGGGTCGCCGTCATGCCTGTTTATCAGGACGTCGGCCTTCATCTTCTTCGCAATGTCCAGGTGCGTCTTTGTCCCGCCGATCACCATGACCTTCCCAGCGCCCAGCGCCTTTGCTATGCCGGTTGCGAATAGACCGGTGGGCCCCAGCCCGAATATGGCAACAGCCTTCCCCCTCACATTGCTCTCCTGGACAGTATAAACAGAATTGCCCATCGACTCCTGCAGCGTCGCTATCTCGGGGTCCATGCCCTCCGGATTCTTCCACGCGTTCTGCTCGGGCAAAAGGGCATACTCGGCCCAGAAGCCATCGGTGTCAATGGAGAAGAACTTCAGCTTCTCGCATATGTGGCTGTTCCCTGCCATGCACTGGTCGCATTTGCCGCAATAAATGTGCGATTCGGCAGAAATCAAATCGCCTTCTTGAAGGCCTTTTACACCGCCGCCAGTCTCAGCAACCTCCCCGCAAACCTCATGCCCCATTGTCTTGGGAGGCACAAACCTTCCCTGCGACCACGGAGGGTCCCAGTTGTATATGTGCACATCAGTCCCGCATATGGAGGTGGCCCTCACCTTTATCAGCACCTCGCCCTCCCCGGGCTTCGGCACGCCGATGTCAGCCACCTCAAACCCAACGCCAGGCTTCAGCTTCCTTACGGCTTTCATGGGAACAAGGTATTATTCCGATTGGGCAATAAATACGTTTATAAAGAACATCTGCAAAAACTAAACAGGTGGTCTCTTGAAGGAGCTAATTACCAGGCTTTATGGAGACGGCATAGCTGATTATAGCGCAATTTCTTCCGGGATAAGAAAAGGGATAGCCACCCTTGCTGTTGCAGCCGCCCCGTTCCTGCTCCCTTCCGGTGCAGCAGCCCAGAGCACCCAGGAGGAGCTCAACAACCTGGGCTGGATGGAGACCACAGTCGGCCAGAACCTGCTTGAATGCCAATGCACTAACAACCCCGTAAAGCCCGCATGGGTGCAGGAGCAGATTGAGCATCTGGATATCGTGTACAGGCACCTCTGGCCGCGCCACAGGGAGGGCCACCCGCCAAATGCGAGACCCCCGGGAGAGCCCATCCCGCATACGCATTATAAAGACCCAAATCCTTTCAGAATTAATCCCTATGCCGATGTGAACGGCTATGTGCGCGAGGCTGTGGGCAAGCTGAGGAGTTGGGGCGGCACAACAAGGGACACAATGCCCCCTGATTTGCGTTCAGAGGCCGCTGGCGTGAAGGCCAGGCTGAGGCAGCTCTACCCGGAATATTGCTCACCTAATAACGGATGCTATCCTGAAGCACCTGGCTTCAATTCAGCCCCCGGTTTTGCGCCGCCCTCTCCGGACATGTCTTATGGAACGGTGAGGAACGACCCTCCGCCGCAGGAGCAGCCGTGGCAAGAAGAGGTGCTGCAGGAGCAACTGCGACCCGCAGAGGTACCACCTCGAAGACAGGTTGCTTACCCTGTAAGGGAAACGATCGATCATCCTGATGCAGAATTTGTTGACCCTTACTCAGGGATGGTTAACTTTTATTGGAAGGGGAAAAGTTACATAAGCGGAGAGTTGGAATTCTTGAGGAGAGAGGGTGTGATTGACAAGTTCAAGGAGAGAAGCCCCGGAAAGAATGAAGGGGAGGCAATCGACTATAATGTGACAATTGGAGAACGAAGTTTTCCTATTAGATTCACAATGCACAGCAGAATGACTAAGACAGGCGGCATACACGTAATAGCAAACCTGCCGGAAGACACGCAGGATGGCCTCACCAGCAGGCTTGATAACCTCCTGAACAGGCCTGCAAAGCAGGCCAGCAGGAATCCGGACAAAGCAGAAATGCTGGATAACGAATCCGCGCAGGAGCTGTTGCTGAATTACTTCAGGGACAACGTTGTAGGCTCCTCGGCAGGTTCAAGTTCCGGCCTGCTGAAAATGGTCGGTGGCAGGCGCGTACGGGTAGCGTATACCAGCAATGCGAGAGAAGTCTATACGTGCGAAATAGCTGGCGACTCAAGGAGGGGCAGCACAATCTGGAAAAACGGGGTTGGATTTAACGATGCCATATTTGTCAGCCCCGCCTTCTATAGGGATCCATGCGTGTATGCCACTGATGGGTACGCAGCTTACATTGTTTACTATGGAGCCGACTCCAAGAAGCTGGGATTCCCTGGTGAGACATTCTACCTGATAGCGAATAATATAAACCCCAGCGAGCATCTAAAGTGGGCAATCGAAGACATGCAGAAGAAATCCAGGTAGTCACCAATAATGCCTCATCTTCACCCTGCTGTACGGCCTTGAGCAGGCATAGCCGAACTCCCCCAGGTATCCCCAGAACCTGCTGTACGACCTTACGAATTTCTTCATCAGCCTCTCAGCGAGCCACGCCCTCGGCGGGGAGTAATTCTTCCTCACGTATTCCAGCACCTCCAGGTAGGAGCCCGCAAGCCTGAGCCGCGACCAGTCCACTATCTCCTCCACCGGGACGTACCCCCTCTCGAAGGTGAGGTTGCCTTTCCTTATTGCCTTCAGGATGTCATCAACGCCGCCCACGTCTTTCAATATGTTTGGCGCAGCCCCTACCATCTCCAGCGTGTGGGCATCAGAGCCTGCCACCATGGGCTTCCCCATCTTTCTTGCCTGCCTCTCCGCTATCCAGTTGGAGACCTTGTTCATGTTAAGGGCGTTATGCACCTCTATCGCGTCAGTGTGCCTCATCTCAAGCCTCATGCCCAGCCCCAGCATGTCAAACGGGTGGTCGCCTATCGCTATGCCTCCACAATCATGCACCCTATCCACCGTCTCCCGCACGCCCATTCCCGGGCTTATTGGCTCCTCAACCCCCAGCGCAAGCAGATGGCCCGCTGAAGTCGATATCTCAACGCCCGGTATGAAAAGAAGCCCCAGCCTTTTGGCCTCCTCCCTGGCTTCCCTATGCCCCTCCACGCTGTCGTGGTCCGTAAGCGCAATACCGCTCAGGCCCAATTCCCTGGCCTTCCTCACAACCTTAAGCGGGCTTGGTATGGCTTCCGTCCTTATCTTCCTCCCGTGTGAATAGTGGCTGTGGCAGTGGAATTCAAACCTGCCGCTGTTTTCCATAAGGACTAATTCGCTTATCGCCAATTTAAATCCAGGCCGACAACTAATAATATGGAAAAGCTGAAGTTCAGGATAGTCATTGAACAGGACGAGGACGGGGTTTTTGTTGCCAAGTGCTCAACACTTCCAGGATGCGTCTCCCAGGGAAAGGCAAGGCAGGAGGTCATTTCTTAAGGCAAATTAATTGGACTGGCTTGGAAGGTAAAACCTATTTTAATGCAAGAAGAAGAATTATGTTATGATTCTATCCTTCAGGGGCAAGGCGCCGAGAATACATGAAACCTGCTTCATCGCCGACAACGCCACAATAGCTGGCGACGTCGATATTGGCGAGAACAGCAGCGTGTGGTTCGGCGCGGCGATAAGGGGCGACCTTGGACCCGTGAGGATAGGCAAAGGCAGCAGCGTGCAGGACAACTGCGTGATACACACAGACCCCGGCAGGCCTGCCTTCATAGGGGATGGCGTCTCCCTCGGGCATGGCGTCGTCGTCCATGGCGCCACCGTCAAGTCCGACTGCATCATTGGCATAGGCGCAGTCCTCCTGAACGGCTGCGAAATAGGGGAGGGCAGCATCGTGGCTGCCGGAGCTGTCGTGAAGGAGGGAGAGAAGATGCCCCCGGCCAGCCTTGTCGTCGGCGTGCCGGGAAAGGTTGTCCGGCAGCTGACAGATGATGATGTGAAGAAGATAAAGGAGAATGCGGCTGAATACGTGAAGCTGGGCGCGGAATACAGGAAGATGATTTTATAGTCTTGTTCCTCTACCGGAGAAATACTCCATGCTGCTGTATACAGCCTCCAGCCTCGGGAAGCACAGGCGCTCAAAATCGTCCCTGGGTATTTCCACAATCGCCTTGTCCGTGCTTACCTCAATGGAATCCGCGGAAAATGCTTTTATCATTTTCCCGTAATCCCCCGGGTTCCTGAGAACAAGCGCGTATCTCCCGTTTCCTGAGGGGTGGAATTCGCCTATGTTTTCTCCGTCCACCTGCAGGTACCCTCCCTCCAGGAGGCCCTGAACCCCATCCAATGACACGTCTTCCTCCATTTTCTCCACCATGACCCTTATGCTCCTTCCGCAATTCTCAAACCTTCACAACAACCCCGCCAACGCCCGCGGCCGCGAACTTGTGCATCATTTCCGCCAGCGAGTTCAGTATGCCCTGCGCCTCGCCCACGTCCATCTTCACCAGGTTAGGCTCCAGTATCTCCGTGGCTGAAGGCGCGTAATTCATCACCATGTAGGTGAGCGTCTCAAAATCCTGGGAGACCATCTCTATCTCGACCACGTGCGAGAAGGCGGACTCTATGTTGGGGAGGGGCTTCTCCACCTTCTGAATCTCCTTGAAAAGCTTCCTGTAGATTATTATCTTCTCCTCCCTCTCCATCAGCTGGACGTGCTTCTCCAGGCTGCTCTTCGCGGCCTCCTCATTGACGGCCAGGGACTCTATCATCATCCACACCCTAATCCAGCCTTCCTTCAGCTTCTTCTTCAC
>JACQOB010000150.1 GCA_016202745.1 Candidatus Aenigmatarchaeota archaeon
AAACTACTTCTTCAACCCAAGCTGCTCCTATTCAGCAGCGGTCCAGGTCTGGAAAGCCGGGATTACAGACGCCAACTACAACAACACCAACTCAACCAACCTCACCGTGACCGTGACAGGAGACCTGATCCTGAACATCACCCTTCCAAACGGTCAGGAGTTCTTACGAGGGGCAAACATAACCTTTAATGGATCTGCACGCGATGACTGCTCTAATCCTGGAACTTCGGCCACTGTAGCAATCAATTTCACCCAGGATTCACAAACTTTCGCCTGCACCCCTGTAGATGAACTGGCAAATGGCAACTATTCCTGTGTCTATAACACCTCTGCACTTCCTGCGCGCTATTATAATGTAACACTTCAGGCGATCAAGACAAATCGCAATACCAATTCCACAACCAAGACTAATGGGTTCTTCATCGAAACAGTCCCTCTGGTTAAGAATCAATCTGTCACCTCCTCCGGCGATGGCGGCTGGGGAGAAACATGGACATTCCGTGCGAACGTGACCGATGAAGACCAGGACAACATATGGGTCTACCTCTGGATCAATAAGAGTACAGGCCTTGTCCTCTCCGGACAAAACACAACTGTTGTCGGCAATAACATCTCCATTGAGTTTGTCCCCTCAAACCCATTCAGCGGGAATGACATCGGGACAAGGCAATTCCTTTTCAATGCCACAGACCAGACCTATGAGTACAACTTCCCCCCGGAGAATTTTGTGATTGATAAGGACAATGTCACTGCCGTCCATATTATCGGCAACAACACGCAAGTGAATCGAACCAATCCCGTCATTAACTGGACTGTAAGGTTCATCGATATTGACAGGCAACCGAACGTCTCCATAGGGAGTGGGCGGACAGGAAAGTTCTGGTATACAAACAACAGCGTTACTGTTCTTGTCTCCGAGCAGAAATTCACCAGCGATGGCCAAATCACCCTTACAAACTCCGATGTAGGCGTGGATTGCAGCTTCACCGTAGGGCCGCAGAGCTGGCTGTCCGGAACAACAGGGAACGGCTTTTACAAAGACCAGAATTCCACACTGTTCAACTGGACCATTATCACCAATCCGTTGACTGCAAACGTCACTGCCCCGGATGGCACCAATATCCGGCAAGGAATTGACAACATCCTCATTCGGGGGAGGGTTACCGATGATTGCAGCGGCGTTGCCGGGGCCACGGTCACGTTCCGCGTCCCCAGCCAGAATTTTGACTGCTCTGGCGTGAACGATGAGGGAAACGGTTTCTACAACTGTACAATCGCCGCCGCCTCCCACAGCTCCTGGAGCCCAGGCACCTACAGTATTGAGATGAACGCGACCAAGATCCACTATAACAGCACCACAACAACCAAAACGAACGCCTTCAGCATCGCCACAGAGCCTGATCTCACCCTTCCGACAGCCACTTCGGAAGAGGGCACATCCACCGGCGGATGGGGAGAGAACTGGAACTTCTCTGTGCGCGTTCAGGACGTGGACGGCGACAATGTCACCGTTAGCCTATGGATAAACCTGACCGGAGCATTTGAGCGGAAAAATTCAACCAACCTCACCGCCGTGTCAGCCACCACTGTCCGTTTCGATAACATCCAGTTCAACAGCAGCAACATAGGATCTCGCGTGTTCCTCTTCAACGTGACAGACACGAGGGTCTACAACGACACGATCAACAGCACGATGACTATCGAGGAGGATGACGTCACCATTGACTTTATTGCAGGAGCCGGGGGGACAATAGGGAGGGAAGGAACAAACATAACCACCCTCCAGCTTCAGATTACCGACGATGACCGCAGCGTTGTTGTGGGAAGCGGGGTCAATGGCTCCTTCTTCATCACCACCGACGGCACGAATTTCGACTCCGGAAACCCGAACGTGACAGACTCGAGCGGCATTATTACCCTGTACTTCAATCCAACATGTACCTATCTTGCAGGTTCCCAGTCCTGGAAGGGAGGAGTGGACAACGATGACCGATACACAGATGAGAACTCTTCCACATTCTCCAAAACCATCATCGGCCAGCTCAAGAACAACATCCAGATGCCGGCCTTCAACAGCAGCACTCCTGTAGGAAACCCCCTCCTCATCGTGACCAATGCCTCTACGGACTGCAATGAGCTGCAGAACAGCACCTCCATAACCTATGAGCTCCGCTCCCCCTCAAATGTCACAGAAAGCTGCACCCCCGTAAACGACGTTGGCAACGGCACCTACAACTGCACATGGAGCACTACCCTTCACCAGGGCGGCTACTGGGACACCATCATCAATGCCTCGAAAACCAATTATAACAGGAACGACTCTGTCTTCAGGCGGTGGATATTCCTCAACAATACGCCCCCTGTCACAGAGAATTTTTCCCTCTCCCCCTCGATCGAGGGATGGGGAGTCATCTATCGCTACAAGGTTGACCTGAACGACCTCCAGCAGGACAATGTCACCTGCGACCTCTTCATCTCCACGAACGGAGGTTCAACCTACACAAAGAGAAATTCAACAAATGTCACCGGCGGCATTGGAGGCTGCAACCTCACCATATCTAACTTTGCCTGCGGAGACATTGGGAGCGATAACCAGTTCCTTTTCCAGCTTTATGACGGAACCAACCTCTTCAACACTTCCACCCAGTCAGGACCGACCATCACAGAGGACAATGTGACCATCACTTACCTTATCGGGAACGCCACCATCACGAACAGGTCAAATACACAAAACACAATTTTCACTGTACGCGTCAATGACACAGACAAGAACGTCACTCCCAGCGATGCGAATGTGACTTTCTGGGTCACTACCAATGGCCTTGCCTTCGATGCAGGTACAGTGAACCAGACGAACGCTACCGGCTATGGCAACTATTATTTCAACCCTGACTGCACCTATGCAGTAGGTGTCCAGCAGTGGCGCACCGGGGTGGTGGATGCATGCTACACTGATGTCAATATTACACAGAACTTCACCACGACCATCTTCGGGGACTTCATCAATGACATCCTTGCCTTCTCTGATTTCACCATCCTGCGGACAAATCAGACAGTCACCATTGACTCAGAGGTCAAGAGCGACTGCAGTGTCGGGCTCGAAGGGGCCACGGTCAATTACACATTCCGCCACATCACCACAAACACCACCTTCTCTTGCACTTCAGTTACTGACCTTACAGGCGGGTTCTACCGCTGCACACGGAACACCACAGCCATGAATGCAGGGAACTATACATCCATCACGAACACCACCCTCTCCTACTACTATAATGCAAGCCACAACGAGACGAACACATTCTTCATTGAAACCGCCCCTGTTATCCTCAACACCTCAGTTTCCCCCAATACCGGCGGATGGGGTGAGCGGTTCAACTTCACCGCCAACCTCTCTGATGAGGACGGGGACAATGTCACCCTCGAGCTCTATGTCGCTCTGGTGGGCAGCTCTTACGGGGCGGCTGTAAACTCCACCATCCTCCAGGGCCCAGTGCTCAACCGCTCCGCAAGCCTTAGCTATGTCGTCTCCTTCTGCAGTACGGGCACGTGGCGGTACAGGTTCCGCGCAGTCGATGATGCCAATACACCGATCCCTCTCGAGACACAATACACCATCTACTCAGAAGACAAGAACTTTACTGTAGAGAGGGATGATGTGCGAATCGAGCTCACCCATGGAAACGGGACCACATTCTGGAGAAACGGCACAGACTTTATTTTCCTGGGCCTCCTAACCACTGACAATGACACGAACAGCACACTCGGCTCCGGAAGGAACGCCTCATTCTGGATCACAACCAACGGCAGCTTCTTCGCAGGCGCAAAATCCACCCAGACCAATTCCTCAAGCCACATCAATTACAATTTCACTGCCGACCTGCCTCCAGGACAAACAGAGTGCAACTTTGAAGCTGGTATCCATACATGGATCGGCGGAATAGCCGGAGACACATGCTACAAGGACTCAAACAGCAGCCCCTATGTGTTCACAATGAGGTCCGAACTTCGCCCCTCAATCGTGCATCCAAACGGGGAAGGATTCCTCCAGGGCCAGACAATAATGATTAACGGGACGGTAGGAGATGACTGCTCCCTTGTGGAAAACGCAACAATTTCCTACACCCTCACGCCTGAAAGCGCCCCATCCCTGGCATTCACATGCACCCCTTCCACCAATGACGGCTATTCAGAAATAGGCGGATGGTACAACTGCTCAAGGTCCACTACCAGCAGGCCAAAGGGCAATTACACAATAGACATGTCCTCCAGCAAGTCATTCTACCAGTCGAACTCAACGTCCAAGGCAGATGCATTCAACCTTGGCAATGCCCCCTCTCTGACAAGCCCGTCAATAGACCACACCACAGGCGGATGGGGCGAATCTTACACATTTACTGTGGTGTTCTCAGACCTTGACTTCAACCAGAACAATCTCACCCTCTGGAAGAGCTATGACAATTCAACCTGGTCCTCAGTCTCTTCCCAGGCTGTCTCAGGGATCGAGGTCACAGCCTCTGTCCAGACAAGGTTCGCCTGCACTGACCTATTGTCTGGTCCAATAGTATATTTCATGTTCAATGCAAGCGATGAATTCGGATTCACTGCCCAGAGCCCCATACTGAAC
>JACQOB010000151.1 GCA_016202745.1 Candidatus Aenigmatarchaeota archaeon
TATTCGCAGCTTATCTGGCTCGCTATCCCTATGTACCTCTCGAGTTCAGGCCCCGACAGGCTGATCTGCTGGTCAAGCAGGGCGAGCTTCCTTATCGTCAGGTCCGCCTTTGCCGGGTCTGACGGCGATATGTCGTCGAAGCTTATGCCAAGCTCCGGCCCGTATATTGCCGGCACCCCGCTGGGCACCACCCCTGACAGGGAAGCCACTACGTCAGGCGATTCCGGCACTGCTGAAACAGCTCCGGTCACGGCCATCCTCGTGACATCCCCCTTGAGCTGGCCAAGCTGGAGAGAGTTGAAGGCGACGACAGCCAGGGCCAGCACCAGCAGCCCGGCCGCGACCTTTTCAGTGGCACTTCCTTTTTGCTCCGTCATGTGCCTGCACCCCTCATCATGGGACAGTGTTCAGTCATGTCATTGATTTCATTGTCTGTGAGCCCCATGTGCTCCTTCATTTCCTGCTTCATCTGTTCTATGTCTCCCCTGTCATGCGCCTGGCCCATGTGCGCTCCCATCATGCCGGCACCGTTCATCATGCCTGCCATGGCGTTATTCTCGTATGTTCCCCTGTTGTCCATGTGTGCTTTCGCCAGCCCAGCAAGCAGCAATCCTGCCGTTGCCAGGACAAGCAAGGAAAGCATGAAAGTCTTCTGCATTTTTCCACCTCCTGTCCTGGAATGGAATGAAACCGCAGATATAGGTACCGGTGAAACTAGTTTCATGAATGTGTCCTGCATTTTTTCATACAATAACAGGCCTCACTGGAACAGGATTGACCTGGGGCCATAAACGATGATCCAGCTGGTTATCATGGTCAGGAGGAACACGAAGGTGACGTAGATGGAGAAGCTGTAGCTCTTCATTTCCCTCGGGTTTATCTCCTTCCCCTCTATCAGGTGGTTCACGTCCTTGTAAATCATGTAGATGAGGCCTGAAAGGATTATGATGCTGGCCCCGAATATCAGGGGGAAGAACAGCAGGACGTTCTCGTTGAGCAGCATGAAGGTGGTCATTGCGCCCATCAGGCCGCCCATGAAGCCGGCCATCAGGCCTTCCATTATGCCCATTATGCCGCAGCAGCGGCCGCTGTAGGCGCCGAAAAGCATTCCCACCACCATGCCGTAGCCTGCCCCCACAAACATGCCGTTGGTCGCCCCAAGTATCGCCCCCATGAGGAAGCCTGAAAGCATGCCGTTGGTCATGCCTATCATCATACCGGTCTGGCACGTCACGTTCCTGTGGTATGCCCTCATATGCCAGAGGGCTGAGCCGTTTATGGTGACGGCGAGCACCAGGTAGGCTATGTACGCTCCGTATCCCCTTGCATTAAACCTTGGCTGGTTTATGAAAAATGCATAATAGGCCGCCAATTCAATTACAGCCAGGATAATAAGCGTCAATAAGGCTATCTTCAGCATCCTCCTCTCAACGTGGAACCTTGTCTTGTCAAAGAAAAGGTGGGACAGCAAGAAGCCCATATCATACCACTTTGTAGCCTGCCTTCTGTATCGCCGCCTTCAGTTCCTTCATGCCCACTTTCGCAGGGTCGAATTCCGCCGAGACCTTGCCTGCCTTGACGTCAACAGAGGCCTTGGCGCCTATTTCCCTCACTGCCTTCTTTATGGAATTCTCGCATGAGGCGCAGTGCATTCCCTTCACGTTCAGGGTAATTTTTTCTGTCATTATAGCCACACCTAAGCCTGCACTATTATCTGGCCCTTGCCCATGTTCATGCCGCAGGAGAATGGTATTGTCCCCGGGCTGCCGGCCGTAAATTCTATCGTCCTGTCTTCGGGAGTCAGCCTCTTGGCTATGCCAAGGGCAGGTATCCTTACAAATGAGTAGCACCCTATGAGTTTGTTTTCTGATTCCAGATCGCCAACTATCCTCACCTTCTGGCCCTGCTTGGCGTAGATCTTATTGGGGTAATAATTGTAATCCTTGAACTGCAGCTTCACTTCCTTGACGGCTGCATTGTCCGCAATGGCATCCCCATTATCCAGCGGCCTTTCAACAGAGCCGACAGCGTTCCCGGTGCTCCCGAACGCGCTGTTTATGTAGATCTGCGACGCGGCGGCGATAATGAAAAGCAGTATAACTGCCGGGCCTATTATCTTCACCATACCTGAGACATCATCTTTCGTTGCCATAGTATTCATTAACCTTAATCTTTGCGCCTTTAAGGTATTTATAAGTTCCCTGAACAATTTGCACATACTTATCCGCCGCAGCCTCTTCTATGTCAAGTTCTCTATGGAAACTTTTTAGTATCCAGAATGGGCTGAAACGCATCAGGGAGGCTGATAGCTTGAGGACGGAAGCCCTGCTTTTCACATGCGCCAGCTCGTGGAGAATAACGGCCTCCAACTCCTTCCTTCTTAATATGTCCATCATTCCGATTGATATTACGATGGCCGACCTGAAGCTCCTGAAGGAGAAGGCAAACGGCCTTGGATTCTTTACGGCGTATACCCTGGGCGGCCTGATGCCGAGCGTCTTCGAGTGCCTGCTGATGAAGCTTGTTATGGCGGTGCCTTTCACCTCAACGCTCCTGCCGGAGTAAAGGAAATAAAGGGGGATCACTACAAAGCCTGCCACTGTGGAGAAAAGGAGGGCTGACGGGACTGCCAGGACCGCAAGGCCAAGCGGGCTCTCGAAACACGGCAGGCACAGGAAGCCGCATGCTGCATTTGTTGTGAACAGCGAAATGGGGAAGAAAAGGCCAAACAGATGGGCATATATCAGGCCTATTTTTGCCTTGCTGGAAAGCCTCCGCATCTTCAGGAATGTAAAGGCGGCCACAGCCAAAGCAACCGATACGCCTGCCAGGATGAATTTGCTGTTGTCAATCACAACCTCAACAAAACAGGCGTCTATCGGCATTATATTCCCCTCCGTTTGGCCCTGCGGCTCTTCGAGAAGCGCTCGTTGAAATAGCTGACAGCGCTTTCGCCGAAATTGTATATGATCTTGTCAACTATATTTTCAACAATAGACCTGTCAAGGTCAGCCTTTGACTTGAGGGGGGAATATATATAGTGCACCCCCCCGGGCCCTGTTTCCGCCTGCCTCATCACCATGCCCTTTTTGTATAGCCTGTCAAGGCAGACAGCCACGCTGGTCAGCGCGATCTTATTCCTTTTCCTGAGAATGCGGTAAATATCCCTCACCCTGGCCTCCCGGCTGTTCCAGAGGACACCCAGAATGGCCGATTCCTGGGGGCTGAGAACGGATTCATAGCCCTTCTTGTGCAGCCTGATTTTTTCTATCATCACCATCTTGCAGAATCACCTGTTTTAAATTATGATGCAAGCCATTTATAAACTTTTTCATGTTTTGTAAGGGTCCGGTTGGATTCAATCCGCCCCATTTCATAATATGTTTTACAAAAAATGAAAAGCTTTATATACTGGTAATGCCCATAGGTTAATAACATGCCGGAAGAGACGCCGCAGCCAAAAAGAAGCCCCTGGATGGTAGTTTCTGTATTGCTCGGCGTGCTGCTTGTAGCTTCAATGTACTGGAATTTTGCGATAACCGCCCAGGTTGTAGGCAGGCTTGGAGCCGGAGGCGCAGTGGTAGTGCCTGCAGCAGGGTCTCCAGTGCCGCCAGCCGCAGGCGGGGATGGTGCGCCGCTGGGAGGGAGCGTGGCAGTATCAGCTGACGATGATCCAGCTCTTGGACCTGCGAATGCAAAGGTCACCGTTATAGAATTCTCCGATTTCCAGTGCCCGTTTTGCAAGAGGTTCTTTGACCAGACCCTTGGACAGATAAAATCAGATTATGTTGAAACAGGGAAGATAAGGTTTGCCTACAGGGACTTCCCGCTTGACTCGATCCACCCCAACGCAAGGCCGGCGGCCATGGCGGCTGAATGCGCCAATGAGCAGGGCAAGTTCTGGGAATTCCATGACAAAATCTTCCAGAACCAGCAGTCCATGTCAACTGAGAGCTACAAGCAATGGGCTGCCGAGCTCGGCCTGGACGCTGGGCAATTCAACTCCTGCGTTGATTCGAACAAATATGCGCAGGAGGTTGAGAAGGATTTCCAGGACGGGGTGGCTGCAGGAGTGAGCGGGACGCCGACTGTGTTCGTGAACGGACAGAAGATAGTCGGGGCGCAGCCCTTTGAGGCGTTCCAGGCCGCTATCGAGCAGGCGCTGGCCGCCTAAGAAGTGTTTTAAATAATGTCTTTATAATATGATGTGGGTGAATGCCAATTTCAAGGGTGCGGAAGTACATTGACAGTGAGCCTGCCTAATGGTGGCAAAGTATGCTTATTATAGATATCCTTAAGACAAAAGCGTATGGCCCGATAGCAGCTGTTTCAGCAGCAATTATGCTCATCGCCTACCCGTATGCCCAGACGCTTGGATACAACATCGACCTCTGGTTTGAAATCATTACTCCCTTTAATCTCGCGCTGTACATGATATTCTCCGCCCTGTTCGGCATCTTGCTGTCGCTCCAGATATACAACCTCCGGCAGCCGAAGGCCTGCAGGCTGAAAAGCGCCGGAAGCGGCGCAGCAGGCTCCTTCATAAGCTTCATGGCAATACAGTGCCCGGGGTGCATTTCCATCGCCTCGCTTTTCCTGCCGATTGCAACCACCACCGTCCTTGCAATCTATAACATCTGGATAACGCTTGCCGGAATAGGGCTGCTTGTCATTGGGCTGTATCTGCTGGGCGGATTTAAGAATACAGAGACGATGAAATAATTGGTGATGTCATGGCAAACCCTTACGGATATACAAGAGAAATAAGAGCGGGTTTTGAAGGGACTGTCAAGAAGGTCCGGGAAGAGCTTGCAAAAGAGGGATTTGGCGTCCTTACGGAAATAAACGTGAAGGAGACGCTCAAGAAGAAGCTCAACGTGAACCATGAGGAATACCAGATACTGGGCGCTTGCAATCCCCCTCTCGCATATCAGGCTCTTCAGGCTGAAAGGGAGATTGGCATCATGCTGCCATGCAATGTGGCTGTGTACAGGCACAAGGGCAAAACCTTCGTCTCCGCCATAAGGCCCACAATGACTATAGCATCGCTTGACAACCCAAAGCTCAAAGAGATAGCGGAAACAGTGGAAGAAAAGCTCAGGGCTGTGATAGACAGGATTTAGCGCAGCCGCAACTCATCCCTTGCCAAGCCTGTTGTATAGCCATGCAAAGACATACCCCAAGACAAAAGCGCCTATCAGCGTACCAACCAGCCCGTATGCGAGCAATGCAGGGTTGCCCCAGAATCCCGGATACAAAAGGTTCATGGTTGAGGGCTGCTGGAGCAGGCCGTGATATACATAGCTTGCAACGTCAACTATCAGCGCTGTGATTGCTGAGGCGATTGCAAGTGATTTCGGATTCAAATATGCCATTTCCATCATTTTTCACCTCCCCCCAAATTCAATAATGCCCTGCGCAGTATTTGCAGCAGAAGGTCTTGCTGGCCTTCCCGACCCTTTTCCTCACGCCGCCGCTGTACACCTTGCAGTTGCAGTGGGCGCATGACGTGAGCTTCAGTTTTACCGCGGCATCGACGAGCTCGCTGAAGCGTGAAAGCAGGTCTGAGGAGAACTTTTTCCCCTCCTTTGTCAGGGAATATATTTTCCTCTTCCTCCTCCCTTCCCTCAGGGCATGAATCCTGACCAGGTTTTTCCTTTCAAGGGATTTCAGCAAAGGGTATATCTGGCCTGCGCTGATGTTCTTCCCTGTCATCTGTTTCAGGTGTGTGATTATCTCATAGCCA
>JACQOB010000152.1 GCA_016202745.1 Candidatus Aenigmatarchaeota archaeon
ATTCCACCCGCATACCATTGCAGAAAGTTGTCTGTTCGTACGGCGCGATCCAGTATGTGGAATTTTTTCCTTCCTTCTTCAAGCATGCTCTTTTTTGCCTCCTTCTTATGCTCCTTGCCAAGGTTAGTCATTCTATCCGCAAGCCTGAGGTCCTCGATCAATGAAGTTCCCATGGCATTTTCTTAACGGCAAGCTTTTTATGCGCGTATGATGGACTTGCAAGGCTAATAAAAACAGCAATGAATAATTATTAACATGCTCCTCGGGAAAGTCACAGGCAAGGTCACCACAGGCAGGTTCACCTTCAGGGCCGAGGCGAGGGTCAGGAAGCTGGATTACGTGATGTCCAAGGACCCTGAAGGGAAATGGATACTCGGGATGGCGGAGAACATAACCACATCCAAAGATAATAATGTTGCAGATGTCAGGATTATAGGTTCAAGAGACGCCAGAGGATTTTTAAAAATGCCAAGGATACCTTTTGCTCCGGACACTCCAGTCTATTCGGCTGAGAAGGCGTTTATCCAGGAAACATTGGGGCTGAAAGACAGTGGCCTGTACATAGGAACGCTGGAGGGATACAAGATAAAGGTGATGCTGCCGCCTGAAAAATTAATAAGCAAGCATGTCTCCATCCTTGCAAAGACGGGCACGGGTAAGAGCTACCTGGCTGGGGTCCTGCTGGAGGAGCTGGCTGAGGCCAGGATTCCCGTCGTGGTGATAGACCCCCACGGGGAGTATTATACTCTGACGTACAGGAACTCAAAGAAGGAGGAGCTGAAGTTTGCCGAGATGTTTGACATCCAGCCCAGGGGCTACAAGGACCAGGTGCAGGTTTTCGGCATAAGGCACGGGAAGCCCCTCAGGCTGAACTCGAGGCTGGGGCCGGAGGAGATATTCCAGCTGTCGCCCGCTAAGCTGTCGCAAAGCCAGAAGGCGCTGCTTTACACGGCAGTCAGGAACATTGAGAAGGAGGATTACACCCTGAAGGACGTTATTGAGGAGATTGAAAAGGGCAAGTCGCCCGCTAAATGGAATCTGGTGTCCATGCTGCAGGGCCTGCTGGACACCAAGCTGTTCTCGGCGAACCCGACAAAGCCGGAGGAGCTTGTCCAGCCGGGAAGGGTCAGCATAATTGACATGAAGGAGGACAGGCCCGAGGTGCAGGGGATGGTCGTGTTCAAGGTAGTGGACGAGCTTTTTGAGGCAAGGAAGCGGGGCAGGATCCCGCCGTTCATGCTCGTGATGGAAGAGGCGCACAATTTCGCGCCGGAGAGGGGCTATGGGGAGGTGCCCAGCTCCAGGATCATCAGGACAATAGCGAGCGAGGGCAGGAAGTTTGGCGTGGGCCTGTGCGTGATATCGCAGAGGCCCGCAAGGGTGGACAAGAATGTCCTTTCGCAATGCAATACCCAGATAATACTGAAGGTCACGAACCCCAACGATTTGAACGCGATTTCAGACTCGGTGGAGGGCGCGATGCCTGGCCTGAAGGAAGAAATCAAGGACCTTCCGGTGGGCGCCGCAATAGTGGTCGGCGCGGCTGAGAACCCGCTCATTGTTGACATCAGGGTGAGGAGGAGCGAGCATGGAGGTGGGGAGAGCGTCAGGGTGGAGAGGGAGATTTCAGACGAGCAGCTCGTCTTCAGGCCAAAGGTCTCGCAGAGGGACATAGAAAGCGAGTTCAAGGGGCTGGAGGACGTGGCTTTCGTCAATTACCCTGTCTGGAGGGTGGAGTGCAAGGACAGGTCAGACCTTGTGGACTTCTACGTGGACGGCATAACGGGCGAGATGATGTTCGAGAAGTATGGCGGCATTGAGAGGAGCAGGGGCGTGAAGAGCCTGCTGAACCTCCCTGCCGCAGACAGGAGGATAATGCTTTACCTCCTTGCGAACAAGTCGGCAAATGTCTGGAAGCTTTCCGAAGACCTGGGCATGCCGCTGAAGGAGCTGGAAAACCACATCAAGGGCCTTGTAACAAGGGGGTATATCGCAAAGGAGGAATACATCCTTTCAAGCAAGATTGACCTGAACATGCCAGTGGACCTGTCCCTGCTCCGGATGAGCGAGAACATCTCGCAGGAAAAGGTGAAGGGGACAATGCTGGATTTCCAGGTGAAGGCTGACGTTGCAAGGGACATCGCGGAGATCTGGGGCCTCTCTGTCATAAGGATAGAGCCTGTATATTACCCGTACTGGCTTGTGAAGCACAGGAGCCAGAAGGTGCTGATTGACGGCCTCACCTCAAGGCTGGATTTGGACACGTCGAAGGTTGTGGGGAGGCTTGTCTGACTGGAAAATTACCTTATCATATGAAAGTGCGCCACTAATGAAAGAAAACCCTGTAACCCAGAAAACTAATTCCGCTATGGAGCGGCGCTATTTTTCAAATTTATGAGCTTCCTCTTTCTTCTTCGCCAGCTGGGCGTCGTAATCGCTGGGGTTGTTATCACCTGACGCGGAGGGCGGCTACGCGCATGTCCGAGCAAGAGCGACCACCGGCCAGGGGAGCGTCAAGGAGCCCCCCGTCGCGCCAGTACGGGAGGCGGAGCACGATGCGCTGCTCGCCTTTTTGTGGCGGACTGCCTAAATATAAGTACCCTTGCGAATCCCTGCCCTGAAGGAGCGGGTCTTCTATGCTTTCAACCCTGCATCCAGCCCTGCTGGTCTCTGTTGGGTAGCCGTGCTGCGAGCCAAGCACCCTCATCCATCCCTCAGGCGCAATAACCATCCTGTCGTCCACTGTCTCAAGTTCTCCGTCTTCGTTGAACCTTAGCAGCCTGGCAATGTATTTGCCTTTTTCTGGGCCTTCCACGAGTTTTTCCTGGAATTCAAGGATGTCCCTTGTCGCGTCCCAGGGGCCTGTTATAAGGATGTCACGGTAGAATGCTTCAAGCGGCTTGTCGCCTCTGGCCTTTCCCGCTGCAACTCGAAGCGCCATGTCTGTGTATTCCCCGAATGCCGGCATGAATGAAACATCATTGTATTTTCTTGAAAGGAAAATGGAGTATTTGACCATCCTGTATATGGGAGGGTCTGGTTCCTTTATCTGGATGTAATACTTCTTTGCTGCCCCGTTGAATGCTGGCACGTCCATGTTGAGGGCGGTCTTCAGGGTAAACAATCCGCCGTTCATCTGCATCCTGCTGCCTGAGACCTTTTGAAAGGGATACAGGCCACTTGGCAGCTCTACCCATTCCTGGGTTGCTGTTTCCATTGGCATAGCGTATAATAGGGGGAAAGCTTTATAAAGGTTTTAGTTAGCCACTTGATAGTGGTTAATGATAGCAGGATAATGCATATGATCAGTACGCCTCAAGCTTCAGTCATCATTAAATCTTACTAGTATCCTCTTCGTCCTTGCCCTGCTTGCGGCGCGGCTGTTCAGTATGCTTTTCTCAAGCTTTTTTGCCTTCTCTTCTGAGAGGATGCCTGCAAAATCAGTCAGCCTGGAATTCTTCTCATGCCTCTTTCTAAGATTTTCCACATTACCGGCTTTTATTGGCTTTTGTTTGTCTATTTTCAATGCCTTTTGTATATACCCTTTCCTTAATTTTCTCTTTTTCATATTCTACCCCCTCAACGGCACGAAGACGCACCCGCCGTGGCTTTCCTTTTTCTAATACCTGTATATGTTATCGTGATGGTCAAAATCCTCTAGTATTACAGTTCTGGTTTTCTCGTCTATTGAAAACGTCAGGACAAAATGAGTGTTTATGTGGACCCTTCTCAGGTGCTGCAATGGCGCCCTGAGATTTATAAATTCTTGTTTCATTGGTGAGCTCGCCTATCCGCCGGTCACAGACCGGCGGTATTACGGCTCGCCTGTTAATTGGTTAGATACCTGTGCAGTAGCGTCTGTGAATCCTGTTTCTTGGCTCTCGGCTTCCCCTGGTTCCTCACGTATTTGCACAGCTCCTCGCGGTTCCTGCC